>JBAXFZ010000049.1:0-15619 GCA_037139685.1 Bacteroidota bacterium | reverse complement strand
AACAGGGAGCACCGGCCATATCGATCGCCGCAAGCACCCAGCACCTGTCGCCCGAAATGACGACCTGGTCGCCCGTGCCGTTGAGGAACCTGCCCCTGAGGATCATCTTCACCGGGGCTACTGCAGCCAGTGAAGAGGGGTTGCCCAGGATGATCCTCCGGAATTCGCAGTTTTCGGGGCAAAAGGCAAAGGCGGAGGGTTTCCCGCCCAAGGTGGTAATGAAGAGACCGTCGTTTCCGGTATTCATGAAATTCCCTGCAACCACGCGATCGGACTCACCAATATCGGCTGGCTTCGGCAGTCCGGAAAGCGTCTCTTTTTCAAGGTATGAAACCGGGAAGGGGGGGTAGTTTAAACGCGGTGCATAACCTGCCGGCAGGGTCATGTCGACCTTGGCCGAATCGCCCCTGCGTTCAACCGGGCCGCCGAAAATGATGTTGTAGTCATCGATCAGGATGTCGGTGCTGCTGTTGTTCCAGAAGTAGATTTGCAACTTGTAGTCCTGTTTGAATTTTACAGCGGAGAGGTCGAAATTTCCACTGATCTTGAACCATTTTCCGCGGGGGACTTCGGGTTCATGCAACCCGACCCCCTGCCAGTAAACATTAACCCCCAGCTCGTTGGAGGCGGTGAAAACGAAAGTTCCCTTCACCTCCTTTTTCGTGGGGAACACATATATCCAGGCGCTCAGTGCCACAGCTTTCAGATTTTCGATCCCCACCTCTTTTGCCGTACGTTCAACCGCGATGCTGAAACTGTTCTGGCCGAAAGCCTTCACCGAGTACTGGCCTGAATGGGCCAGCCCCTTGTAAAACCCGCCGGGCATCTCCTTACCGGGGGCAACCTCGAAATTATAAAGGAGGCTGTGTGGTGACAGCGGCTTTGAATCTTTCGGGTTGATAAACTCTGTTTCGGATCCGGCGGGCATTTTTACCAGCCGTCTGAACGGGAAGTACCTGAGTCCAAGGGCAGCGACAACAACGGAAAACAGCAACAGCAGGCTGAAGATGAGCAGTCTTTTCGATTTTTTATTCATGAAGTTCAGGTTAACGGATCAGGATCAATTTCAGGCTGCCCCGGTAATCATTTGTTTTCATTTTACAGGTATATACCCCTGGAGAAAGCTGTCGCCCCTGGTCGTCTTTGCTGTCCCAAACCAGCATGTGCTCCCCGGCATGCAGGGAGGGAAATTGCCAGCTGCGCACCTGGACTCCCTGAATCGAATAGATTTCGAACGACACCTGGCAGCTCACCGACAGCACAAACGGGATCCGCGTTTCGCCGGAGAAAGGGTTGGGGAAATTGGTCCGCAGACAGGTCACCTCCGCCGATGGCTGGTTCCCGATAGTCACCGGCCAGGAAACATGCAGCGTAACGGGGATGATCACCTTGTTGTTGTAAAAATCGCGTGCAATAATGTCGCTGTGATAGGTACCCGGTAAAAGTGCACCGGCATTCAGGTTCACGGTTACGGTACCCGACTGGTTATGGAGCAGGCTGCCATATGAATTTGCAAGGGATATCCATGAATTGGGAATACCCTGGTTCTTTACCTTCATGCTGCCCGGCTTTTCATGGGGGGCCCCCCCAAGGTTGTCACCAACCAGGTCATAAACCACAAAAACGTCGTTCATAAAGGTTTCGCCGATGGTCCCCGTAACGATGGCCGTGGCCGTTTCGCCGGGTTTGAGCACACCCCGCCCGCCGGTGCCGGCACCGTGCCAGTTCAGGGAGGCGCCATTGCCTGTTGTTCCCTGGAAGACAAGTTCGCCCAGAGATCCTCCCGAGAAATTTGTCGCCCCGGTGACAACCACCCCCGGCGGGAGATCAAATTTGACATGTTTGATGTATTCGGTGTCGGCACTCAGGTTGTACACGGTGAATGTCCAGTTGATGGCCTGTCCCGGTGTAAAATTGTCGGCACTGCAGGTGACATAGGATCCGGTGAGGTTATCATTCCGGATATCCTTTTTATTGGCGGTGGTGTCGAAAACAATTGACGAGTATCTCAGCATTCCTCCGCCGCTGTTGGTGACCACGAATGAGCCGGTGGTTGCCTGGCCTGTTGCCACCGTTTTTTCAATGGAGGGAGGCGTGACCGAAAGCTGCGGGATGGCACCCTCGATGAGCGGAAGGGTTATGAAATCGAGGATACAGCCGTCCCAGCCGCCGTTGATGGTGGCATCCTTGTGGTACACCCATGAGAATGTATGGAAACCGGCAGTGATGTGAAAAGTCTCTTTGCTCCATTCGATAATTCCATCCCAACGCCCCATTTCGAAATTATCGACGGTAAAGGCAAGGTAGTCGGTGTTGTTGTTCCCGGTAGGATCGTGCTGGCAGGAGATATACTTGTAAAAGCTTATATCCCCGTCGGCCAGTACGCGCACCGAGAGGTTCAGGACGCTTTCGGCGTTTTCGGGGATCCAGCCGGTGCGGGCACTGTAGTTGCCTTCGTATCGCACCCCCGATTCGATCAGCCATGTCCCAACTCCCGTGCTGTACCAGGGGAATTTGTTGAAGTTGCCGGTTTCAAAATCCTCCACGATCTGCCCCGAAAAGCGGTAGATGGAATCGAGTGTCGAGTAACTATTGTTGGATGTAAGGGTTGATGTCATCTTATAAAGATGCTCCTCCGGGGCCCAGCTGCCCGCTGTAACGTGAAAGGCGAGGGTTTTGGAGGAATCGGGCTTCAGCTGCTGCAAGCCGCAGGAGGCCAGGTTGATGGTGAGGTTTGTATCGGCGGTGACAATATGAACATTGATGAACGATGCCTTCGCACTTCCTGTATTTTTATAGGTCACCAGCAGATCGGAACTTTCGCCCGGGTCGGGGAACCCGTTGTCGCCGTCGGGGAACTGTGTCCCGGTTACATGGAACACCGGGGCATGGGCCAGCAGGTCGATCGGCCGCTGGAATCCTCCCTCCTGCGCCTGGACATGCAGGATCAGGGAGAAGGGATGGTTGTCGGGGATATTGGGTGACACGGCGAATGAAAAGGCATTCGGGAGGCTGAGATTCTGCCCCCCGGTGATGATCGGAACGTTTTCGGTACTATCCACCAGGGTGATCCAGGGATCGCTTTCGGTGATCCAGAAGTTGACCGTGTGCAGCGACTGGCTGCCCACATTGCTGACATTGAGCGACATGTTGGCCGTCTCCCCGAATTCAATCAGGCTGTCTCCCCCCGAAACGATGGTCTGGGTGATCAGCAACCCGTAGGAGCTGAAGAGCAGGGTTTTGGTCGAGGAGATGTTGTTGTTGTCGGTCACCTGGAATTTTATCGGCAGGTTCTGGTAAGAATTGGTGGGGGTCCCGGTAAAATGGCCGTCTTCTGAAATCGTCATCTCGGGCGGATACCCGCAGGAGTTAAACTTGTCGAGGGTGTTGGAGGAGATCGAGGGACCGTTGCTGAAGGATGAAAACTGGTAGTTTTTGTTGTCACCCGACGACACACCTCCCGTCCACACGGTACCCACCGGGTAGATCATGTCGCCGTAATAATATTCAATGGTTCCGTTCGGATATAGCTTGACGGCAAAATTCAGGACGGTGCTTCCCTGCATATTGTAAACCGAGGCCTTCCAGCGGATGACGGCATAGGTGGAATTGCCCTCGAACCAGATGCCCTGGGCCGAGGATGGATAGATGGCCAGGTCGGTCATAAAGGGGGCGATGATGCCGGTCTGTTTGAACAGCAGCATCTTGTCGATGAGGTATGGCCATGTATAGGGCTGATCATCGAAGAGGATATAGCCGTCGGCATAGACATAGACCTTGCTGACAAACCTCTTATAGAAGGGGAAACTGAAATCGAGGGTTTTGACGGCATAGCCTGAGTTGTTGTTTGTCAGCACCAGCTGTTGCGCCGTCACCGCGGGGAAGGTTGCGGCTACCGAGGTTTCGGGGTAAACCAGTTTTGCATCCCACTTGTAGGGCTGGGTTCCGCCGCTTGCCGTCAGTGTTGCACTGTAGGGCTGGTAGAGCTGTGCCGGGGGCAGGGTCAGGTTGGTGATGCTGGGCTTGCTGAACCCAAGTGTATAGCTCATGCCGAGCCTGGTGATGTCGTTGTTCACCAACGGGACATTGTTGACCGGATAGTTTGTGACGATCGGGGTAGTGGGGGTATAGTCGATCAGCGACCAGCTCACCACTTCGCCGGGATAGCTGCCCGCGGGGTCGTTCTCCTGTACCTGGAGGAAGTATTTCGCCGGCTGGTTGTTGTTGAGCAGGCTGATGAGCGGGGCAAGGTCAAGGCCGAACTCGATGGTCTTATCGGCTTCAGTCGTCCCGCCCTGCATATAGAGGTCGCCCCCCTGGTAGTTGAAGATCGGGAAATCGAGGGTGGCCGAGGGCGAGGTTGCGGCCAGGTCGGTGCTGATGCCCGCCGTTACCTTCAGTTTGTTCCGCGAGGTGTGTTTGAGGGTCACCTTCATGGTGAGGTCGGGGGAGCAGGTGTTTTTCACATCCAGCACATAAACCGTATGGTTCCAGATGCCGCCGGACCCGATATTGTCGGCCAGGTTTTTGTACATTGTATAGCAGAACCCTGCATTGCACCATCCCAGGCCGGCATAGCCGTTGGCAAATTTCACCCCGCCTATCTCCCAGTCGTGCATATCCACCACCCCGTCGCCGTTGATGTCGATGTTGTTTGTATATTGCCCGTCGCCGTTGAAATCGTACCTGATCGAATCGTTAAACCCGCAGATTGTCCATGCATGGGTGGGGCTGGCTCCCCAGTAGGGCTGCACATATTGTCCCGAATTGGGGGTGTTGGGTGCCAGGGTGCCGGTAGAACTGAAGTAGTTCCCGTAAATATTGGCAACCCCCCCGACAGAAGAGCCGTCAAGATGGTCGAGGAGCCAGTATTTGAGGGTAAGCAGTCCCTCAGGACTGTCGACCCGGATCGCCTTCACCGAGTTGATGCGGTTATGCATCGCGTTATAATACATGTCGTAACCCGAGATCCACCGGGTAAATCCACCGGTGTTCTGGGCGCCGCCATAATCGGCGATATTCATGTTGCCGCATGCCCGCACGATTTCCCAGGAGTCGAAAAAGCTGGCACCCTGGTAGTTGTTTGCATTATTTAAAAAATCCCAGGAAAAATGAGAGGGGTACTGGGTTGTACTCTGGGTGGCTGCAATGCCGCGCGACCGGTCGATTTCATAGGTAAAGTTAAAGGAGATCCCTGCCGACTGGCCGCATTCGTATCCCGACTGGTAGGTAATCGGGCGGAAATAGGGCTGCGATGAATTGTCCACCTGGTAAGGGATCAGCGGGGCATCGGGCCCCTTGTAGCTTTCGGGCAGCTTCAGTTCGGGGACATTCGACAGTACGAAAAGTTCATCCGGCGTAAGCGAAGCAGGTTCCATCCCCTTCTGAAATGGCAGGTCCTGTGAAAACGACCTGATTCCGATACTGAAAAGAAAGATAACCGCGATAATGATGGTACTCTTTTTCATGGCACTGATCCCCTTGGTTAACTACAAATTTAATGCTTATTTTTCGATTGTTCATACGAATAAATAGCATTCAGCAATATAACGGAATCGAGCGACCGGTGTTCGTCGTGTGCCGTTTTTTTGACCTGGGCATACCATTCCGCGTTGTTTTTGATGTTCAGGCTGATGTATTCCACCGTATCCCAGTAGGTTTTTCCAGGTGAATCCTTGTACCCTGAAGAGAAGGTATACTCGGCATTTTCCCTGACCATCCGGTCGAGGGGCAGTCTCTGCGCCTTTGCCCTGCCGACCATGAAGCGGAACCACTCCCGGTCGACCCAGATGGCGTTTTCGATGTTGTCGAGCTGCGAAAATTTCATGGTAGGGTGAAAGGCCCGGTAGGCCTCATCAGCGAAATTCCAGAAGCAGCAGTGCAGGTTGATCTCCGAAACCATCAGCAATACCACTTTGTATTGCTTCAGCTTCTCGCGCAACCCCGATTTGTCGATCTTTACCGAAGGATAGTCGTTCTGGTGCGGATAGACGCTGCTGTTGTAATACCAGAAGTCGCTTTTGCCGAACATTTTTTTGCTGTATGTTTCTACCAGGTTGAGGTAATAGCTGTCGGCAACCACCAGGGCAGGGAGGGTTCCGTCGGGGATGGAGGCAAAGGGAACGACAGGGTTAACACCCGGGGTGGAGGGGAGCCGCCATACCAGGTTCATCATGTCGCCGATGTCGTAATCGGTTCCCGGCGACTTATCGGTTGGCTGCAGTTCGCACGACTTAAACCCAGGCATGGGTTTCGCGGTGACCTTCCCGATGAAGCCCGATAATTTCCCGGCTGCAAGGTGTGCGCCGTACATGCTCCAGTGCATGCCATAGCGCGGGAAGAGCGGGTACCTGGAGGTGTCCTTCATCTGCAGGAAATAGCGGTTCAAGTCAAGAACCGTCAGCCCGAGTTCTTCCGCCCTCTTTGAAAAGTAATCATAATTCGAAATGGTCCTTTTGGCGGGAGAGAAACGGTCGGGGATATATTCCGGGTAAAAGCTGGCCTTCCCGGGTTCAAAAACGAGAATCAGCGGGATGTGGTAAACGGCGAGGCTGTCCATAACATTTTTGAGGCGCGAGAGCTTCCTCTCGATTACGTTGGTGCCGACAAAGTAGCGGCCTGAATATTCATGGATATAGTCCTCCTCGAAAAAATAGCGGTCCTTCCCCTCGAGGAAGCCCTGGGCGTGGGTAAGCCCGAAGAGTGACCAGTCGTATTGATTCCTGATGCGGATGAGGGGATTGCGCAGCCCGATATTCTCGTTAAGCCGGGTTGTCATCTCATCCTGGAAAACCGAGCCAAACCACCTGCCCCAGGTGAAAAATTTCAATTCGGGCATGGGGACCGGGATGAAGTAGCCGTGAAGGGGAGCCTCCCTGAAAAGATGAAACCGGCGCTGCAGCGGGGAGACCGCCATCGACAGCAGGATTATGAACAGAAGGGTAATCTTGGTAATTCTCATACAGGGCAGTTGGAGGTTAATCTTTAATGGGCTGGTTTCCCTTACAAAACTAAAGAAAATCGCAACCATTTGGCGATTTTTTCATAATTTTACCTCCCCGAAAGCACTGGTTGAAGCCGGTTTTACCCAGATTCCCGATATGAAAAGACACCCTGACCTCCTGTTCTTTGCCCTGTTACTGGCGGTATCCCTTTTTTATGGTTATCACGACATCCTTTTTGCACGCCCGGGTTTCCACCATATCTGGCGCCAGACAGACTGTCTTTCGATCACAATGAACTATTTCTGCGATAACCGTGATTTTTTCAGGCCCGCCATTAACTGGGTGGGCGACAAGGGAGGAAGGACCATCAGCGAATTCCCGATCATCTATTTCACTGTGGCGCAGCTATGGAAGGTCTTCGGGTTCCATGAATTCATCTACAGGCTGATCGATGTGCTGCTCGTATTCACGGGCCTTTTCTCCCTTTACCGTTTCTCACGGGAATTCCTGGCCGATACCTTCTGGGCCCTGCTCATCCCCTTCTTCCTATTCAGTTCCCCCATCCTGGCCTATTTTACAAACAACTTCCTGGCCGACGCACCGGCCCTCGGCATCGTCATCACCGCCTGCTATCTTTACTGGCGGGGCTTCAGGGAACAAAGCAACAAATGGTATTACCTCTCTTTCCTCCTGTTCCTGCTGGCCGGGCTGCTGAAGATCTCGTCGCTGATCGTATTCATCGCCCTTTTCATCCTCCAGCTTTACTATGTAGTGTTCCGCCGGGGAGAGAAGAACTGGTTTAGCCGGCTATTCCGCCTGTGGCCCTACATGGTGGTTTCGGTACTGATCTTCGCCTGGTACGATTATGCCGGGAATTACAACAGCCATAACCTCAACGGTTTCTTCCTTCACGGGATCCTCCCGATCTGGGGAATCGATGCAGCAGCGAGGCAGGAGGTATGGAAATCGTTTATGAAAACCCTCATTCCCAATTTTTTCACCGTTCCGGCCCTCGTATTTGTCATGGCGCTGTTCGTATCCATGTTCATCTTCATCAAAAAGATCAACCGCTATTTCCTCTTCCTGAGCCTGCTGATCTTCATCGGCAGCATCGGCTTCATCATTCTTTTCTACCAGGTTTTCAACGTACACGATTACTACCTGACCAACCTGCTGATCTTTATCCCGCTGCCGGTCATCGCCATCCTCGACCTGCTCAGGAGACAGTATCCCGCCGTATTTCACAGCCTGGTCCTGAAGACCGTCGCCGTAGCGGCTGTGCTGGTGCTGCTTTATATCGGGGCCGTCAATACAAGGATGAGGTATTTTCCCAGGCAGGCCTTCGTGCAGAAAAACCTGGTGGTCAACAAGAAGGAGATCTCCGACTGGATCATGTGGTCCGACTATTGCGGGACCTATTTCAATGCCTTCAAGACCATCACACCCTACCTGCGGAGCATCGGTATCAAGCGTGACGACCTGGTTTACAGCACCCCCGACGGGACCATCAACGTAACCCTCTACCTGATGGACCAGAAGGGATTCAGCGATTTTTACATCGGGGGCATTTCGGAGGACCAACGGATGGAAAAGGTTAAAGAACTGGGGGTGCGGTATCTCATCATAAACGACACCTCCATATGCCGTAAGCCCTTCCTGGCCCCCTACCTTCACCACAAGGTGGGAGCCTATAAGAATGTGGTGATCTATGATTTGAACCTCTGATCCTGTCTTTTTTCCCTGCCGTCTTTCAGAAAAAGCAACTTCAATGATCCACCTCCTCCGCCGATATCTTAGCCTGGTGATACCGGGAGGCCTGCTAATCCTTTTCGCGCTGTTGTCATTGCTTTCCGACGGATATTTCGGGGGGGCCGACAACATCTCCCACTACCTGATCTCGCGCTACGCCTTCAGTTACCCTCACCTGTTCCTCAGCGCGTGGGGACGCCCGCTCTACACCCTGGTTTCGGCGCCGTTCGCCCAGTTCGGGCTGCAGGGAGCCAAGATGCTGAACGTCATCCTGGGGATATCCACGGCATGGCTGGTATTCCGCATCGCACAACTGCTCGGCATAAAACCGGCGCCGGCTGCCTTTATCCTTGTCTGCTTCACCCCGCTCTATTTTCTCATGCTGCCCACCGCGCTTACTGAGATTCTCTTCGGCTTCGTGATCATCCTTGCGATCTTCCTGTTCCTGAAGGAGGACTACCTGGCTTCCGCTATCGTCTTTTCTTTCCTCCCCTTCGCCCGTACCGAAGGATATATCCTGCTCCCGGTTTTCCTGGCTGCACTGCTCTGGGCACGGCAATTCAGGGCCATCCCGTTCCTTGCCACGGGCATCGTCGTGTTCACCATTGCCGGGAGTTTTTATTACCGGGATATCCTCTGGCTCATCGACCTCTTCCCCTACCCGGTCAACTATACCCATCCCATCTACAACAAGGCGGGCAGCCTGTTGCATTTCCTTGCAAGCCGCAATGAAACCCTCGGGCTTCCACTCGAAATCCTTTTCGTTGCAGGCGTTGCCGCGATGGTGCGCGACTGGTTTTCGTCCGTCAGGGTCATCCTCCACCGGGTCCATCTGCTCTCGGTGCTGGTGCTGGGGCCATTCCTGCTCTACCTTGCCTTTCATTCGGTACTCTTCTGGAAGGCCATGGGCGGCTCGATGGGGATCGAACGCGTGCTTGCAGGGGTGATGCCTCTTGCGGCCCTGGTGGCGCTGAAGGGATTCGGGGAGGTTATAGCCCTTGCCGGTCCGAACCGCTATATACGCGGGTTTGTAATTGCCCTGTTCCTGGTTGTAATCGTGATCATCCCGTTTAAAAACAACAGGATCCCCTACCCTCTTTCGCCAGAGGAACAGACCATCAGGGAGGCTGCTGCATGGATAAAAAAATCACCCTATTCAGGCCGGCTTATCCTCTATACCGATAACAATGTGCCCTACTACCTTGGCGCGGATCCCTACAGGAAGAACCCTGCTTCATGCTACCTGTTCGGCGATGCGAAATATCTCGACACCATCCCTGCCGGGACAGTGCTCATCTGGGACGCGCACTTCGGAACAAACGAATCGAAGATCCCGGTCGACTCGCTGCTCGGCAACCTCCACCAGCGCGTGGTCAGGTACTTCAGGCCTGCGGAGCCCTGGATCACCTTCGGCGGGGGTTTGTACGATTGCTACATCACCGTGACCACCCCGCCTGGGATAATATACGATAACTATGCCATCCGTGATTCGCTCAGCGAGGCGATCGATGCAGGGGAAAGCCTTACGGTAATCTGTACGAACAATTTCGAAAACGCGGGCGATGTTCCCGGGCCGGCCGCCTGGATAGCCGATACCGTTCACCGTGGAAAGAGGGCGCTTAAAATGGATGGCGCGACCGAGTTCAGCCCGGGAGTCTGCCAGCCAGTTTCCGCGCTCCAGCTGAAGGGTGACCGGCCACAACTGCGCGTAAGCCTCTACCTCAATAACCCTGCACGCAGTGCAGGGTCTGCACACAGTACAGGGTCTGAACACAGTGCAGGGTCTGCACACAGTGCAGGGTCTGCACACAGTGCAGGGTCTAAGACCCTCCTGGTCATCTCCTTTGAACACAACAACAAGCCATACAGCTATACATCCCTCAACCTGAACGACACGAAGGGAAGGGCGGGGAAGTGGGACAGGATCGTGCTCCGGGCGCCGGTCCCTTCATTCTTTTCGCCGAAGGACCTGCTGAAGGTTTATATCTGGAACCCTGACAAACAACTGTTTTACGTGGATGACCTCAAAGTTGACCTCATAAACTGATTCCAGCTCCCTCCTTTAATCCCGGATGTAAATAGCAACTCCGGCTCAGTGAATAACCACCTGGCAGGAAATCTCGAAGTCATCCATCCCGACCCGCTTTTTCTCAGGATTCCAGAGGTAGATCTTTAGCTGGTCCCTGGGGTCGGTGCTGCTGACGATTCCCGAAGCTTCGAGGGTTGTCCACTGTCCGGGTTTCAGGCTGTCGGGAGGGATCTCCGACCGGTGGTAATTGTAAACGACCAGGTTTTGCTCCCTCGAGATGGCCAGGATCAACCATTTGGGATTCATCTTTTCAAAGGGATATACCCGGACCCGGGCTGTAACCATGACGGAGGAAGAATGGATAATATCAGAATACTTCCCGAACAAACCCGGGCTGAACTCCCCCTTCAGCACAAAAAAGCGGTTCCCCGAACTGTCGGTGGTGCAGCTGTCGTTGCCGTTGTGAAATGCAGGATCTTCAAATTTATTTGAGTAAATGGTGATCTTCTTTCCCTGTATGAGATCCTTCTCGGTAAGCTTCCTGGTAACCGAATGGTCAAGGTTGAAATAGCGCCTGTTCATCCTTCCCAGGTCAAGGCTTTTTGCCCACGGGACAAATATGACGGTCATGGTGTCGTTCAGGCTGGTCCCCTCCGCGATTTTGCCGTAATTGTCGTTGATATACATGCAAACCGTTGAATCGGGCCCTCCCAGCGAACTCAGCATCACGGTTTCGGGGCCAAGCGACCAGTACACGTTAAGCTTGTCGCGGTCGATCATCTCTTCGGCCATGAGAAACTTCTTTTCGGGCATGGAGCGGGTGATGCTGATCAGGTTGCTGATGTAGGCGAGGCGTTCCCTGAAAAAGGACGAAGCGCGGATGACGTGGATTGTTCCGAAGAGGAACATGACCACCAGGAGGCCCTGTACAACCAGCCGTGTTCTCCCCATCGGGAAGACGACATCCTTCAGGAAGGGGATCAGCAAAAAGAGGATCAGCCCCATGAGGTTTTTCTCCTGGATAAAGTCGTAATACCACAGGTCGAAGGTGGTAAAGATTATTAGGGCGAAAAGCAGCAGCGAGAGCAGGTAATATCCCAGCTTCAGGTACTGTTTTTTCACAAGGTACCATGCCGTGGTGATCATGAATATGATCATCGGGAATAGGTAGATATGGAGGAGCTTTTTCCTCAGGAAGATGAAGCTCCCCGATTTGAGCAAATCGCCAAGCCTTTCAAAGAAGGAGCCGAAGCCTTTGAAGAATGCGTTTTCGTACCCGGCAGGCGAACTGGTAAGGAATTTGATCAGCGAGAGCACGATGATCACGGCAGCCAGAATGTATGCCTCGGGTTTTAACCACAGTTTATTGTCAACCACGAAGAAGCCTAGGACAAAGAGCACTGTGAAGAGCGATACCGGGTGCGAATAAAAGCAAAGGAGCAGTATAGCCGCAGCCACCGCCACCCTGGTGAACCAGCTGAATATCCCGGGCCTGAAGGTAAGCGACCACACGAGGAAGGCATAAAACAGGATCGTATAGACCAGTGCCTGGTGGGTTTCGGTGGATATCCAGAAAAAGCTGTACTTCACCCCGACCATCAGCAGCAGCGGAACGGCAAGTGCCAGGCGGTCGAGTTTGAACAGGTAAGCAATGACGAGGAATACAATGTAATAGAGCAGGATAAAGGAGACTGAATAAACCGCGAGGATGAACCTGAAGGGGAGGTTCATTTTTATGGCAAGCAAGGCGAGTGTTTGCGGGATGACTACGGCGTGGCGGCTTGCCTCCACCACATAATCACGGTAGTAGAAAAGGTTGAACAGGGCATAGCAGGGATCGACAAAAATTGTCCGTTCAAGATAGAATAAAAGGGCAAGCACAAACAAAACGAGGAACATCAGGTGCCCGATCAGTTTGTTGTTCAGAAGAAAGGCTTTAAGGAACATTTTGCAAGACCGTTAAAATCGGAAGTAGATGAATGGGCTGAAGCCGGAGGAGGTGATCGATGCTTCGTTCAGGATGAACAACAGTATCGCCAGGACTGAAAAGGTGATCATCAGTGCATTCCCGGGGTTGAAATAGAGTTTTTCAATCCAGGCCTCCACCTTCCGGAATCCTCCCCAGAAGGAGAAGAAGATTGCAAGAGTAAGCATTGTCCAGAATTTCGGATTGAGCCATACCAGGTTTTCACCTCCCTGGAAGGCAAAGAGCCTGCGAACCAGGAACCAGGCGCCGTCGAGCGTTTGCGACCTGAAGATCAGCCAGCCGATCAGCAACAGGAAAAAGGTAAGGGCGATCGAAGGCACCTTCCCTGCCTTTTTAAGGTATTTCAGCAGGAAAAGCCTGTCGATGATCAGGAATATCCCCATGTAGGCTCCCCATACGATGAATGTCCATGCCGCACCGTGCCAGAATCCGCACAACAGGAAGGTGATGGTAGTGGCGATGAGGTAGATGACCTTGTCGGCACGGAGCCCCAGGTACCGTTCGTTCGGAAGTTTGCGCGAAGTGGCGTAGGCAAGCGGCAGGAAGATATAGTCGCGGAACCAGAACGACAGGGTCATGTGCCACCTGCGCCAGAATTCGGTGATGCTTTGCGAGAGGTAGGGTGAGTTGAAATTTTCGGGCAACCTGAAGCCAAGCATGCGGGCAAGGCCGATGGCCATATCGGTATAACCCGAGAAGTCGAAATAGATCTGGAAAGTATAGGCGATGGCCCCGATCCAGGTAATGCCGGTTGACAACTCAACGGAGGGGAGAGCAAATATCTCGTTCACCGTTACCCCCAGCACATCTGCGATCAGCACCTTTTTTGAAAGCCCGATGATGAACCTGTAAAACCCGGTAAGGCGGCCATCCATATTTTCCTGGTCGCTCCTGTCGGTTATCTGGGCCGAGATCTGCCCCGGTCTCACGATCGGCCCCGACAGCAGCTGCGGGAACATGAAGATGTAGAGAGCGTAATCCTGGAGTTTTTCAAACGCGGGATGGCGTTTTTTATAAACCTCGAGGGTGTAAGAGAGTTTCTGGAAGGTGATGAACGAGATCCCCACAGGCAGGGCGATCTTTGTCCATTCGGCCGGTTTTGACCCGAAAAGGGTCAGCAGTCCCTGGAACTGTTCGGCAAAAAAGTTCATGTACTTAAAATAGACAAGCAGGGCCAGGTTCAGTGCAACCGAAATCCAGAACAACCACTGCCGGACCCTTCCCGTTTTCAGGCTCATCATCCTGATGACGGTAAAATCAACGATGACTGAACCCATCACCCAGAAGGCAAACTGCGGGGCTCCCCAGGCATAAAAGCCAATACTGGCCGCGAGCAACACCCAGTTGTTGAATCTCTTCCCGGCCAGGAGATAGAGGATCAGGAACAGAGGAAGGAAATAGAGTAAGAAAAGACTGCTGCTGTATATCATAATTGGGATATGATTGGCAAAAATAGTAAAATTTGTCCAGAGAACTATTCCGTCATAACCAGCGGTGTTTCGACTGCCGGGCCAGTTCCTTATTATAAAGATAGATGGCATTTTTCTGCAAAAACGCATCAAGCCTTGTGTGCTGTTCTGCCGCCTTTTTCCTCATCTCATCCAGCGTCGCCGGGTCGGAGCGGAGGGTGTTTTCTATCTGTTTTACCGGCGTACGGCCGGGGTAATAGGTTTCGTATGCCCGGTCGATAAACCCGAACCCGGGGTTGCCCGCAGCGGCATTGGTCTGCATGATAATAACCACCTCCTGCCGATTGAGGGCACTGTCGAGGTCGATTTGTACCGTACTTGCCGGTTTGCCATTTTGTGCCGGGAAGACATCCAGGTCGTAGTACCACATATCATCCCCGCGGAAGGAGCTTTGAATGATGCCGGTATGAAGCCAGGTCCAGTAGAAACTGTCGCTGATGAACAATGCAGCTGGTTTGCGGGTAGCACGACCGGATTCAAGGTGATAGACCGGGTAGGTCATTGCGGGGACCGGGATCTTCCACAGCAGGTTCAGTACCCGGTCCATGTCATCATCCTCTTTGCGCGCCCCGGGTTCGATAACCAGGCTGTCGACCACGAAGCGGCGCATTTCCCGGTGAAGCTTCACCTGCAGGTACCTGACCAGGGAATCGGCACACAAAAAGGCGCCGTAACAGCTCCAGTGTATCCCGGTTGTCGGGTAAAGCAGATGGTGCGATGTATCTTTCAAACTGACAAACCATCGGTTGAAATCGATCAGGTTGACCCCTTTTTTGCGTAATTCCCCGGAATAATATTCATTGTTTGTGATCCCCCTTTTCAATGACAGGTAGCGGTTGGGGATGCTCCCGGGAAAATAATAACCCTTGCCCGGGGCCATGATCACAAGCAGGAGGATACCCTTTTTCTCCATGAGGTAATCCTGCAGGTATTTCAGCCGTTCAACCTTGTCGTCGATATACTTCTTGCCGATGAAATCGGTTCCCAGCCAGGCCTCGATGTGCTTGTCGGCCTGCAAAATGTTGTTTTTCCCGACGATGATCCCTGCTGCATGCGGAATTGAAAACAAACTGAAATCAAACTGGTTGAATATCCTGACAAAGGTGTTGTGAAAACCAGTCGCACGCTCAACATGGGGGGTCATCCTCTCCTGGTATTCTCCCGATTCGAGGGCAGAAAGGGTGAATGCGGGCCTCGGGCTGGGTTCAAACAAACCATCCAGGTCCCGTTCAGGAATAAAATGAGTCAGTTTTTGTATGGCAGGACAAACAAGTATGATAAAAACCAGGAGGGCCAGGGCGTTCTTTATCCACTTCATCATAAAATCCTTGAATGGCTGTTCATGCTCCCGGAAGGGAATGACCGGCAAAGTTAGCAGAAAAAGTTGGCGCCGCTCTATTCATTCGGTTCAAACAACCTTATTTCAAAATCGTCGACCAGC
>JBAXFZ010000048.1:0-15812 GCA_037139685.1 Bacteroidota bacterium | reverse complement strand
TTTAATATGGCTAAAATTATTGGCATCGATCTTGGAACCACCAACTCATGTGTGGCTGTTATGGAAGGGAACGAACCTGTTGTAATTCCTAACAGCGAAGGGAGACGTACGACACCATCGGTTGTCGGATTTACCGATAACGGGGAACGCAAGGTAGGGGATCCTGCAAAAAGGCAGGCCATTACAAACCCGAAAAACACCGTTTTTTCTATCAAGCGTTTCATGGGAGAAACCTGGGACCAGGTTCAGAAAGAGATCGCGCGGGTACCGTACATGGTTGCCAAGGGCGAGAACAACACCCCCCGTGTTGACATTACCGGGAAATTATATACTCCCCAGGAGATCTCCGCAATTGTGCTCCAGAAGATGAAAAAGACGGCTGAGGATTTCCTCGGTTACGAGGTTAAAGAGGCAGTTATTACCGTACCGGCATACTTCAGTGACTCACAGCGCCAGGCTACAAAAGAGGCAGGAGAAATTGCCGGACTTACAGTGAAACGGATTATCAACGAGCCTACGGCAGCTGCGCTGGCCTATGGTCTCGACAAAAAACACAAAGATATCAAGGTTGCGGTTTTCGACCTTGGCGGAGGTACCTTCGATATCTCGATCCTTGAACTGGGTGAAGGCGTATTCGAGGTAAAATCAACCAACGGGAATACCCATCTTGGCGGCGATGACTTTGACCATATGATCATTGACTGGCTTGCCGATGAATTCCTGAAAGACGAAGGACTCGATTTACGCAAGGACCCGATGGCCCTTCAGCGTTTGAAAGAGGCTGCCGAGAAGGCCAAAATCGAACTTTCAAGCTCGATGGAGACCGAAATCAACCTGCCCTACATCATGCCGGTTGACGGAGTTCCCAAGCACCTTGTTAAAAAACTCACCCGGGCGAAATTTGAGCAGCTGATCGACAGCCTGATGCAGTCGACCATCGCCCCCTGCCAGAAGGCTATGCAGGATGCCGGTTTAAAGGCTTCCGAGGTGGATGAGGTTATTCTTGTCGGTGGTTCAACCAGGATCCCGGCCGTTCAGAAACTGGTTCGCGACCTGTTTGGCAAAGAACCTTCAAAAGGAGTGAACCCCGACGAAGTGGTTGCCATTGGCGCTGCCATCCAGGGCGGTGTCCTCACCGGAGAGGTGAAAGATGTTTTATTGCTTGATGTTACCCCCTTGTCGCTGGGCATTGAAACCCTTGGCAGTGTAATGACCAGGCTGATTGAATCAAATACCACTATACCCACACGGAAATCAGAGGTGTTTTCAACTGCAGCCGACAGCCAGACCTCTGTTGAAATTCATATTCTCCAGGGTGAACGCCCGATGGCCAACCAGAACAAAAGCATCGGCCGGTTCCATCTCGACGGAATCCCGCCATCACCGCGCGGAGTGCCGCAAATCGAAGTCATATTCGACATCGATGCAAACGGAATCCTCCATGTGACAGCTAAAGACAAGGCTACAGGCAAATCGCAGCAGATCAGGATTGAGGCATCTTCAGGACTTTCGGACGATGATATCCGCCGCATGCGCGAAGAGGCCCAGGTCAATGCCGACGCCGACAAAAAGGCCAAGGAGGAGGTCGATAAACTGAACCAGGCTGATACGCTGATCTTCCAGACAGAAAAACAGCTGAAGGAGTTCGGCGATAAGATTCCGGCCGATAAAAAGGGCCCCATCGAAAAGGCCGTTGAAGACCTGAAAAATGCACATAAAAACAAGGACTTTGACGCACTCGACAAGGCACTGGCAAACCTGAACGCCGTTTGGCAGACTGCCAGCGAGGAGATGTACAAAAATGCATCCCAGAGCGGTGCCCCGGGCGAACAGCCTGGCGGCCCCCACCAGGAACCCGGCCAGGGTCAGCAGGGGGCTAAAGGCCCAGGCAATGACGAAGTGACCGATGTTGATTTCGAAGAGGTCAAGGACAAATAACAAATTAAGTCAACTATGGTTTAAAGGGCTGCTCCTCAAAGGGGTCAGCCCTTTTTCTTGTCCAGCCGGCCGGAAACGTGCGGATGATCGGAGCGTGTTTGGTAGTTGTCGCCGTGATTTAATTATTTGTTAATAACAAAACGGTATAAAATTCAAAAATTATTAGCAATTTTGTATATTCTTTATCCTGTGGCCATTTTAACATCTATATTGATATGAAACAACGATTTACACGCTTAGGGTACACCCTGCTGATGCTCTTCATTTTTGCCGGAGGTTTTACCCAAACTGTTACTGAACTGGTTATTCCCAGGTATTTCGGAAGTAAAACAGCCGCAGCCACCAATAATGCACGCACAGCTTTTGCCGTCTGCTTCAGGATCGACGGACTTACGGCCAACACCTCCTATGATCTCAAACCCGGTATTGGAATCACCACCGATCCGGCCACCAGCTATGGTGCCGGCAATTTCTGGAACGTGACCGCCTTCAGTGGCACCACAAATTTGCTGAACTATTTTACCACTGATGCCACAGGCAGCTCGGGTCCTGTTTGGGTCTTTTTTCAGCCGACTGGCAACGGGTCACGGTTTGACGGAGGACAACAGCACAACATCCGCCTTGGCTGGGTTGCATCAGGTGGTCCCATGCCCGGATCGCCGCTTTTTGTGGGTACCAAACTCATGACCGCCCTCGATATTGCCGTTACGGCCAGGACTGTTGCCACAACCGACGACGGATGTTTTGTAAAGGGAAGTTCATTGCCTCCCTCAAACGGCAAATACATGCTGATGTATGACAATGTTGCCGGAACCGGTGACCCGCTTTTTGCCTACATGATCCGCCAGATGATCCCAACACAGTCAGCAAATTCGGAACTGCCCACAGCTGTAAATGATGTTTATATGCAGGCCGGCACCAGTGCAGCCGGCGATTACGTGGCCGTTATCCCCATTGGTGCGAACAACCCCAACGGGGTCCGCCGGGTGGAGTCAAGAAATGCCGACAATACTGTTTTTGCCTTCAATACCAGCGCCAACGGCACCTGGGGAAGCGGTGCCAATACCACCACCGCTCTTCGCCGCGACGTCGTTGTTTTAACCAGTACAGATACACCTCTTACTCCGGCAGGACCATCTTTTCCAACGGTAACGACAAATCCCTCCATTACCAACATCTCATTCAACTCTGCCACCGGTGGTGGCAATGTCACCAACGACGGGGGCTCCACAGTTACAGCCAGGGGATTGTGCTGGAGTTTATCGGCAAACCCGACAGTGGCCGGCCCGCACACTACCGAACCCGGTACCCTTGGATCATTCACCAGTAACATGACAGGCCTTTCGCCCAACTCAACCTACCATGTAAGGGCCTATGCAACAAACACGGCAGGATCAGGATATGGCGCCGATGTGACCTTCAGCACCCTTTGCGAAATTATGCCGCCGTTGCCCGATTTCTCGGCCAGCAAAGTAAACCTTTCGGTAGGGGAGAGCATCAACTTTTTCGATTCAACCAAATATTGCCCTGATACCTGGGCATGGTCATTCAATGGAGGAACTCCCAACACCTCAACGGTTAAGAACCCTACCGGCATTGCCTATAATTATACAGGTGATTATACAGTGTGTCTTACAGCAACTAACCAATGGGGAACCCAGACCACCTGCAAGAACAACTACATTCATGTGACCGGGCCGACAAATGCTCCCATCGTGATCACAGAGATCAATTACCGGTCACCCATCATCGGCACCGACTCCCTTGAATTTATCGAACTTTACAACAACGGCACCCAGCCGGTAAATATGGCCGGTTTCTATTTCAGCAAGGGCGTTGATTTTACCTTCCCGGCTGCGACACTCAACCCGCAGGGTTATGTCATGATCGGCAAAAGTTCTGCATTCCTGACCAATTACTACAACGTTCCCTCTTATCAATGGAACCCGGGAGGAGCCCTTACAAACCAGGGAGAGGCTATTGTTCTTAAAGATCTTTACGGATATGTGCTTGATTCGGTATATTACCTGCCGACCCTGCCGTGGGACACCATGGCCAATGGCAAAGGCCCCTCCCTCGAACTTTGCGATCCGAATGCAAACAACGCCCTGCCCGCAAGCTGGCGCCACGCTATTGAGTACCAGTCGAAAACCGCACTGGGTGATTCACTCTTTGCATCCCCGCTGGCCGGATGTTCCTACCTGCCAGTCGCCGATTTCCATACAAGCGATTCGACCATCGTTACAGGCCAGACCGTTACCTTCACCGATGCCTCCTCTGCCAATGCAGCAACCTGGTTCTGGGAATTTGAACGGGGGGTGCCGGAAACATTCAGCGGAAAAACCCCGCCTCCGGTACAATATAATGTGCTTGGCAGTTATGATGTGACCCTCACGGTAACCAACAGTGCCGGACACAGCAAAAAGTACAAGCCCATGTTTATCCAGGTAGGCCCCAGCGGAATTGCAGGGCTGAACGGGAAAAGCAACTTCTCAATTTTTCCCAATCCAACTTTAAGCGGAAGGTTTACCCTGACCTTTGGCAGCCCTTCAACCTATGATATTTCGATACTTTCAGTTACAGGTACTGCCATTGCAGCCTATAAAACAGATGCCCGTTCAATTGACCTGGACTTGCCGGGACTTTCCAAGGGGCTCTATTTTATCCAGGTTACCGATCAGAACACTGGACTCATCAACACAAGGAAATTAATTAACCAATAACCATTAATAAACACAATCCTATGAAAAAACAATTACCAGTACTGATAATTTTCCTCCTTTCGGCCTTTTGGGCAATCGGGCAGGGCAATGAACCATTCACCAATTACCCCGAAACTGCCAATGCATACCACGACGGTACTTTCCTCGGGCTCGACGGTTCGACATGGACCTACAAGCAATGCCGCGGCGACTCGGTGATCACAGCACCTTCACCCACCCTTGGCAAGGCCAGGAACCCGATGGCGAAAATGCTTTCAGGAACCCTGCACAATGGTTGCGGAACCCTGCAGTTTGATTACAAACAACCATTTACAACCCACGTTAACCTCGTTGTAAAGGTCAATGGACTCGCCGTTGGAACCTATACCAGTGCCAGCCAGGGTGTACTCTACAATACAGGTCCTATTGCCGTTAACGTACCCGGCGATTTTACCCTACTCATCACCCAGGCCGACAGTGCGACTTCAGGCCAGGCAACCATTGACAACATTGTATGGACTGCATACAGCGGAGGCCCGATCCCGGAACCAACCAATTATCCCACAGCCTTCACGGCAACCCCGTCGCCCTTCACCATTGCATGCACATGGACGGATGCCACAGGCGCACAGTTGCCGCTTGCATACCTGATTCTGGCCAGCGATCAGAACAACATCACAGCACCTGTTGACGGAACCCCGATTCCTGACGATGCCAACCTGGCCGACGGTCACGGTGCACTCAACATCCTGCAGGGAGTTCAGCATTGTTCATTCGGCAACCTTCCCTCCAACAAGAAATACTATTTTAAAATTTATCCCTATACCAATTCAGGGTCGCTTATCAACTACAAAACCGACGGAACAGCTCCTTCGGCTTCAGCCACCACGCCCCCGACCACCATCATCGACAGCATCCATTTTACCAATAAGACCTTCTCAAACTGGATCGTCAAGAACATTACCGGACCACAGGTGTGGAGCATCGATTCAATTCACCTCACCGGGAATCCCTTTTCAAGTATGAGCGGTTATGCCGGCGGCGCCAACAATGTTAATGAAGACTGGCTTATTACACCGGCCATGAATTTCAACCTATACAACAATGAGGCATTGACCTTCGTTTCGGCATACAAATATACCGGCAATCCATTGCAATGCCTGATCTCCAACGACTATGACGGTGTTACCAGCCCCGATGATTTTACCTGGACTGCCCTGTCGCCTGCCTGGTCGACCGGGAACTTTGTATGGGCCCCGTCAGGATCCGTGAATGTAAGCGGTACCAATGGAACCCATGTATATATCGGCTTCAAGTACACATCGGATGTAACAGCCGCATCAACCTGGGAACTTGATGACATCGTCATCACAGGAGATGTCATCATCGGGGTGAATGAACACAGTGCAAAAGATAACAGTTTTTCAGTAAGTCCTAATCCTGCATCAGGAAAATGCACCCTGACTTTCAGCAACGCCGGACAGAAGAATATCCGGGTTGTTTCGGTTATCGGAGCCGTGGCTCTTGAAACATCCACCGACCTGGCACAATACTCCCTGAACCTCAGTTCGCTTTCACAAGGAATCTATTTTGTGCAGGTTTATTCCCCTTCAACAAAATCCACTGAAGTGAAGAAAATTATTGTTCAGTAAAATCAGTTTACGATTGGAAGAAAAGGTTGTCTCTTGCGGGACGACCTTTTTTTTTAATTACATTTGTATATTGATCGAGAACCGGCTGGCGGGAACCGGATACCACAACTTCACGGCAATCCTGCGCCTGGTGCGGCCTATCCGGCATAACCCTGAAGCAAACTTCTCATGCGGCGAATTCTGTTCATACTTTTTATCCTCACCGGGTTGCCGGGTTTTTCCCCGGCAGCCATCCCTGCAACCGGAAAAGTTTACAACGACAAACCTTTGCGGATTGAACTTCCGGCCCGTTCGGTTAATGAATCCTACAGGATCATTCCCTGTGGCAAAAACGGTATGATTATGTTTTTCAGAAGCCTGGATATCGTGAATGTCACAAAAACAAAGTGGTACTTTTCGTTGTATGATACAAACATGCAACTGGTTTGGGTTAAAAGCGCAGCTGTCCTGAATGATCTTGATTACCGTTTCTCTGATACCGGGCAGGATACCCTGTCATTCCTGTTTTTACATTCAGGGAAATCACGCAGCGCTGACAATGATTTTGAAATCCTCAGGATGGAGCTTCATAACGGAAGTATGGTCGCCAGGAATGGAAAGATCCAGCTGGATGCCGAGGTTATGGCCTTCAGCATCGCCCAGGGGAGAGGTTGGATCGGCTATAATGTAAAGGGACAGGCGGGAAGAATATTGCAGATGAAATTGAATTCGGGAACCACCCGGTCATTTCCAATGGGGCAGGGCAGCCAGATTTCGATAAACTGGATGAGCCCGGATACTGTTTCCGGATATGTTTCGGCGGTTGTTAGCCGCCAGGTCTCAAAAAAAACCGTTGAACGGTTTGTTGCTTTCTATGACACTGCCGGGGTTATTAAACGCGAAATCCCGATCGGCACACAGGATTTAAACCACGGCCTGACCCATGTCCAGCTTACATCCCCTGACCGGGGCGCCATCCTTGTTATGGGAAGTTTCGGGCTTAACAGCACCGGCGCTGGGCAAAAGAATAAATTCACGGATGAATCCACCGGATTTTTTACCAGTTTCCTTTCGGGAGGGACACAGAGATCTCTCAGTTTCTACAACTTTCTTGAATTGACCAATGCCTCCTCCCTGATTGATGGCCATGATATACTTAATCTAAAACAGAAGGCACTCAAAAAAAACAAGACTCTTGCCGAATATTCTCTCGATTTTCCACTGTTGCTTCACGAGGTTTTCCTGTGGAAGGAGCAATATATCC
This sequence comes from Bacteroidota bacterium, assembly GCA_037139685.1. Taxonomy (GTDB): domain Bacteria; phylum Bacteroidota; class Bacteroidia; order Bacteroidales; family FEN-979; genus CAIVAT01. Next base: position 8,277 of record JBAXFZ010000048.1, on the reverse strand, counting down.
TGGCTGCCGAAGCCTATTCGCCCCAATACCATACTGAAACTTTTACCGATTTCGATTACTATGGCCGACCCTATACCAACAGCTTTTCGGTTTTCGACGGCTACCGGTTCTTTAATACAATTATCACCGGTTTTGATAAGGAAGGGAAATTGCTGTGGGATAATATGTTTGAGATCAGAAACCTGGTATCAACCGAACTTTCTGCCAAAGTCGTGATCTACCCTTCCGACGAAAACCTTGTTCTTTGCTATGTCAGCGATGGGATGATCGGGACAAAGATCATTCATGAAAACAGTGTAGTTGAAAAAACCGATTTTACAGCCATCGACCTTCTGAACCCGGAGGATAAAATTTTATCAGAATCAAAAGGGAAAATAATTCCGTGGTATGGAAACTATTTTATCACCTGCGGATACCAGGAGATAAAAAATCTTGCTGCGCCTGCAAATAATAAACGCCTTGTGTTTTATTTCAGCAAATTCCGGTATGAAAAATAATCTGCCTATTTTTGTATAATGAACAATTTATTATCGCAATATAACACCATGATAACCGTGTCTTTGTGGTAGTTGGGGCCGTCAATGGTGAAGGTATATGGCTGATCACCGGGCAGGGTGAAAGGAAGTGTGTAGTCCTTCCCAATGGTGAGGGTACTGTGGGTTTGCACAATTCTTACCGATATAGCTGAATCGAGTTTGTTCTCAACATTGATGATACCGTTCCCGCTGCAGGGGTTCTCGGTGGCCTTCTTGGCACATCCGGAAATGATTGAAAATGAGGCTACTGATAGGACAAAAAGAGCGATTGCTAACTTTTTCATGTGATTGGGATTGGTATATGCAAAATTACAAGGTTTCAGACAAAAACAAAATTAATTAACTCTTTTATATTCTGACAAAAATATTTGTGTTAGGGTTGTCTGTGTATGTCGATATTTCGTATTATTTTGTTAATTTTGTTGATTCAGAGATTCTGTGGTAATTTTATTAACTGGATTTCTACCTTACAGGCAACTTTTTGAGTGAAACTTTTGTCGTATATTTGAGTATAACACAACAGAGCGTAACCGTCTACAAATTCCAAACTTATGTTCCATCGATTTTTCCGCTGCATTCTCCTCTCCTTTTTGCTGGTTGCAGCAACACCCATGGTATGGGCACAGGACTGTCCAGACACACAGCCATCTATTACCGGCGCTGACATTGCCTGCGATCAGAATGCCTCTTCAGTCATTTACACCTATTCGACCCCGGCTACCACGGGCACTCCCACCCATTCCTACCAATGGGTGGTAACCCCTGCAGCCGGCAGGACCATAATCGGTTCAACCACCTCAAACCAGTTGCAGGTGAAGTGGCAAACCGTTGGTACCTATACGGTCCAGGTTACTGAGGTAAACAATGATCCCACTTTTGCCGGGTGCATTGGAAAGGTTGCGACAAAAACAATCAAGGTTCAGCCGTTGCTGCACGCCTATTTTTATTACGAGTTTGACCCGCTCGGGGGCTGCTACTACAATATTGTCAATTTCACTGGAAATGTCTCTGTTTCTGCCGATCCCTCGATAACCTATACCTGGAATTTCGGCGACGCCTCACCCATTGTTTCCGGAATGGGAGTTGCCTATGGCGTTTTACAGCATGTTTTTCCTACAACTTCAGGTGTAACCTATACAGTAACCCTGACGGTGACCAACTCGGCCGGGCAATCTGACATGATCACCGATTATGTTTATGTAAACCCCGATCAGTACAAACCGGTGGCTACTTTTACCAACACGGCCCAGCCGCAGCCAAACAACTGCCTGTACAACCCGATGTCATTCGACGGTTCGGCATCATTGCCAAAACCGATCACCAATCCTGAAAATATCACCATCTATTATTATGAATGGGATTTTGACGACCCATCCTCAGGTTCATCCAACCTCGTGAATACCTATACTGTTCCGACTGTCACGCATGTATTCAGTACGTTTGGCGTTCATCATGTAAAACTTACCGTTACCAACTCAAAATATTGCACACATAGTTATACCAAAGACATTACAATTGACAATACCGTCCCCACAGCCTCCTTTACAAATAGTATCGCCTGTCTGGGGAGCCCCTCGTTTTTCACAACCACATCTGTAACACCTGTTGGCACAATTACCCAACTTGACTGGATTTTCGGGGATGGTACCTCCTATACGAGCACAAATCCTGCCGAAGCCATTTCGCATCAATACCTGGCCCTTGGAACTTACAGTGCAAAACTCAGGGTTACCAACTCAAACAACTGCATTTCCGATTATTTCATCAAGCCGGTATCGGTTAACCCGGGGCCCATGGCCAGCTTCCTGGTAGGCAACGCCTGCCTTGGCGAGGCCGTAGCCTTTACCAATACCAGCACACTGAACGGCGGCAGCCAGATCAGCGGTTACCTCTGGAATTTTGCCGATCCGCTCTCAGGATCCCCCAGCTCCACCGATCCCAACCCCACCCATATGTTCAGCGCGGTCGGATCGTATGCAGTTTCACTTGCAGTTACCAATACCGACGGATGTATCAATACCTACACAATCAGTCCTCCATTGGTGGTAAGCCCGAAACCGACGGTTGATTTCACCTTCCAGAACGGAACCCAGAACTGGGAAATCCTCTTTCACAATGTTACCAGCGGAAATGTAGGCAACAACCTCGTATGGGATTATGGAGACGGAACACATGGTTACGGCCCGAACCCTTCACATGTTTACCAGGGCCCCGGCAATTTCCTGGTTACCCTTACGGCAACCGACGCCATCAACGGATGCTCAAACAGCATCCAGAAACAGGTGAGTATCCTTGGAACCCAATCCGCCTATTTTGTCACTGATTCACCGAAATGTATCGGCGATACCATGCACTTTACCCCGCAGATACCCGGCGGAAATATTGTCAAGGAGGTTTGGGACTATGGCGATGGCAATGTCATCACCTATATCCCGCCCACTGTTTTCCCGGTTTTTGCCACTCATGTATATACTGCCGCAGGAACCTTCACCGTTACCCGCACTGTTACATATATCACCAACTTCTACGAATCATTCAGTATCCAGGTTGTCGTTTACCCGTTGCCGACAGCCAACTTTACCTTTTCAAACAACGCCTCTTTCCCGAATACCTACGCATGCGCAAACCAGGCCGTGTTTTTTACCGATCTCTCCTTCTCGACCTCGGGTAACGTGATCGACTGGGTGTGGGATTTCGACGACCCACTTTCGGGTGTAAACAACAGTTCGGTTCTGCAGAATCCGTCCCACGTGTTTATGCTGACCAACCACCTGTATCATGTTTCGCTCACAGTTACCGACAACGTGAACAGTTGTACCAATAAACTGACAAAGGATGTGTTTATCAATGCACCGGTTCCGGTTGCATATACCTTAACAAACAACAGTTGTAAAACCCAGGTTGTCACATTCAATGCCGACCTCTCGGTGATGACCCCTGCAACCATTGCAACATGGGATTGGGATTTCGGCGACATGACTGCCCATTCGGCAAACCCGCTGACAGCTGCCCACATGTATGCCGCAGCCGGTACCTATACCGCCATTCTGACTGTTACCGATATCAACGGATGTACCAATGCCCTGTCGAAAACGGTGAATGTAATGCCCCAGCCGGTTCCCGGTTTCTCGTTTGCTTCGCCAACCTGCGACGGATTGCCTGTGCAGTTTACCGATCAGTCTTATGTGCCTGCAGGATTTCCCGGCTACGACAGTACCTGGGTCTGGACCTGGGGAGACGGGACTTCCAGTACCATCTATTTGCCTGCTTCACCGAATGTTTCTCATACTTTCCCTGTCGGGGTGTACAATTTCAACGTCAAGCTGACTGTAACCTCCATCTATGGATGTAAGGATTCGGTTACCCATGCTGTTAATATTATTCCCGCTCCGACCGCCGCATTCGAAGTCCTGGCCGGTACATCCTCCTGTGCCACGCAGGTTGTACAATTCAATGACCTTTCACAAACCAACGGAGGAGGAAACATCGTAGGCTGGGCTTGGGATTTCGACGACCCGATCTCAGGGCTGAACAATACCTCCACCTCGCCAAGTCCTTCCCATATCTTTATGACCGGCGGAATCTACAATGTTAAACTTACTGTGACCAATGCAAACGGATGCAGCCATTCAATCACCATACCGGTTACGGTCAATCTGCTGCCTGTTGCCGACTTTAATGCAACCGCTGCCTGTGCGGGCACGGCAACCCAGTTTACCGATATCTCGGTGCCCAACGCTGCTGCCATTGTTTCCTATGCGTGGGTCTTCGGCGACGGGGGAACATCAACCCTGCAGTCACCTTTGCATACCTATGCAACCTACGGCATTTACAATACAACCCTGACCATTATCAATTCGAACGGTTGTACAAAAACCATCACCAAGCCCGTTACTGTTCATCCGCTGCCAGTTGCAGAATTCACCTTCTCGCCGGCCAGCTGTATCGGGAATCCTGTGACCTTCACCGACCTGTCGTTTATTCCCAGCGGTTTTTCAGGATATATCAATACATGGGTGTGGGACTTTGGCGCCGGTTCACCGCGCCAGACGATCAATTACCCCGTCACACCGAATATGACCTACACCTTTGCCGGCACTGCCACTTCACATATCGTTAAACTGATTGTGACTACCACAAACGGATGTACCGACTCCATTTCAAAGACAGTCAACAGCATCCCTTCGCCAATTGCGAATTTCAGCTACTCGGCCACGACCTGCCTCGGGCAGATTGTACATTTCACCGATTTATCGCAGACCAACGGCGGCGGAAGCATTCAAACATGGAACTGGGAATTCGGAGATCCGCTCTCGGGAGCCAATAATACCTCCACGCTGCAAAATCCCAACCACTCCTTTACAGCTGCAGGAACCTTCAAGGTGGTGTTAAATATCATGAGCACCAACGGCTGTACCAAGTCCGATACGATACAGATCACCATCAACAGCCTGCCGGTTGCCAATTTCTCAAATACGGCCGCCTGCGAAAACAATGCAACCATCTTTACAGATCTGTCTACTGCAAATGCCGCATCCATCATATCCTATGCCTGGACCTTCGGGGATGGCGCATCATCCAACCTGCAGTCTCCGCAGCATACATATGCCGCATTCGGAACCTATACGGTAACACTTACTGTTGTCAATTCAAACGGATGTATCCACTCAGTAAGCAAGCAGGTGGTTGTTAATCCCAGGCCGGTTCCCGATTTCACCTTCTCACCCGCAAGTTGCGTTGGAATACCTGTGAATTTCACCAACCAGTCGTTTGTCCCGACAGGATTCTCATCATACATTGATCAATGGACCTGGGATTTTGGCGACGGTTCGGCTCTGGTAGTAATAAACTTCCCGGGCAACCCGAATGTGACCCATACCTTTGCCGGAACTGCAACAGTGCATGTTGTTAAACTGAAGGTAAGGACTACCAATACCTGTATCGACTCCATTTCGAAAACAGTCACCAGTATTCCTTCCCCCATTGCAAGTTTCACATACAACAATACCACCTGCCTTGGCCAGCTTGTTAACTTTACAGACCTGACCCAGACCAACGGCGGCGGAAGCATTCAAAGCTGGCACTGGAACTTCGGTGATGCCCTGTCGGGTGCCAATAACAACTCCACCCTGCAGACTCCTTCGCATGCCTTTACGGCAGCGGGTAACTTCACTGTAATCCTTCAGGTCACCAGCTCAAGCGGCTGTACCAATTCGGATACAATCACACCCATCACAATCAATGCATTGCCCATTGCAGATTTCACCAATACGGTTGCGTGTGAAGGAAGTCCGACTACATTTACGGATGCTTCAACTGCCAATGCCACTTCCGTTATTGCCTATTCCTGGAATTTCGGGGATGGCGGCACTTCGTCGGCGCAGTCGCCACAGCATATCTATGCTACATACGGCAACTATAGTGTAACTCTTACGGTGACCAATTCCAACGGATGTATCCATTCCGTCACCAAGCAGGTTTTGGTAAATCCCAAGCCGATTTCCGATTTCTCATTCTCGCCTGCAAGCTGTGTTGGCAACCCGGTTAATTTCTTTAACCAGTCATTTGTTCCGACCGGGTATTCATCCTCCATCCAGACATGGGTATGGGACTTTGGCGATGGCCAGACCTCGACAATCACATTCCCTGCCAACCCCAACGTGACCCACGTTTTTGCTGGGAGTGCTACAAGCCATATCGTTACGCTGACTGTCACCACAACAACCGGTGGCATCAGCTCGATTTCGAAAACGGTAACCAGCGTGCCGGCACCGATTGTCAATTCTTCCTATTCCAGCACCCTTTGTGACAACCAGCCGGTTCAGTTTACCGACCTGTCACAGACCAATGGCGGCGGAAGCATCCAGACCTGGAACTGGAACTTCGGAGATGCGGCATCAGGAATGAACAATTCGGCAACGGTTCAAAACCCGACCCACCAGTTCTCAGCAGCCAGCCCCCCGTCATACGACGTAAGGCTGATCGTGATAAACGGCAATGGATGCAGGGACACCCTGATCCAATCCATCTCCATCAATGCAAGGCCAACTTCGAACTTTAAAGCCGATACTGTTTGTCAGGGAAGCCTGACCACCTTTACCGATCAGTCAAGCGCTTCAACGGTGACACACCTCTGGGATTTTGGCGATGGCCAGACCTCTACAGGGATCAGTCCTACCCACCTATACGCGATTGCCAATACCTATACGGTAAAACTTACAGTTTCAACGGCATTGGGTTGTATGAAGGACACCACCAAGCAGGTCCTTGTACTTGGTAAACCTGTATCGTCTTTCACCTACTCTTCACCCAATTGTGCAGGGGACTCGGTTCAGTTCAATGACCTGTCATCGACCCCCCACGGGTACATCAAGACCTGGGATTGGGATTTTGGTGACGGATCACCTGTGGTTTCGGTTAACTTCCCTGCAAACCAGAATGTGAAGCATAAATTTACCAACGGGGGCAATTACAATGTAAAACTTACCATCACCACCTCCGATAACTGTACCAACGAAAAGATCAACCAGGTTCAGGTTGGTTTCCACCCGATGGCAAATTTCAGCAGCGGACCAACCCCGTGTGCACTGGAGCCATTACAGTTTACCGACCTTTCACAAACCAATGGCGGACCCAGCATCACGGTATGGCACTGGAATTTTGGAGATCCTGCATCCGGAACCAATAATACTTCCACGACACAGAACCCGACACACCAGTTTACAGCGGGCGGCCCGTTCATCGTCAGGTTACAGGTTACCAATGCCAATGGTTGCATCGACAGCCTTGTGGGCGGGAAAACCATTACAGTCAACCCGGCACCGGTTGCAATTTTCTCTGCCGATACATCCTGTATGGCCAGCCCTACACAGTTCACCGATGCCTCAACAACCCCATCAGGCACCATCGTTTCGTGGAGCTGGACCTTTGGAGATCCCTCCAGCGGGGCCAACAATACCTCTACAGTCCAGAACCCCGTTCATATCTATAACACGCAGGGAACCTATACGGTTACCCTCCAGGTGACAAATTCGCACCAGTGTCACAAGGATACCACCTTGCAGATCAGTGTGAATCCGAAACCAACGGCCATGTTCCAGTATGATGCGGCCTGTGTCAATGCGGGTACCCAATTCACCGATCTTTCAACGGTTCCCGGCAGCAGCATTCAAAGCTGGACCTGGAACTTTGGCGACGGCACACCTCCTGTTACCATCCAGAACCCGATCCACGTATTTACAACCTCCGGCACCTTCCAGGTAACACTCGTGGTGAAGAACCTTTTCAACTGTGTTGATTCTGTTACGATTCCTGTTTTGTCGCGGCCCAAACCGGTCGGAGCCTTTACCTACCTCGGCTTCTTCTGCCCCAGTGGTAAAGTGGACTTCCAGGATCAATCCACCGCCACAGGATCGACAATTTCGAACCGCGAGTGGATCTTTATCCCGGGTTATACATCAAACATCCAGAACCCGTCGTTTACCTTCCCCGTAACCGATACCACATACCTGGTTACCCTTATCGTCACGGATACCTATGGATGCAAGGATACCATCATCGACAGTGTTTACGTGAAGCCCGGATTCAAGTTTGCCTTCACAAACGACACGGTTTGCTACGGCTATACCACACATTTCTATCCGATCAATAAAACCCACGGCGATTCGCTTTATTCCGTATCATGGAATTTTGGTGACCCTGCATCGGGACCCAACGACAAATCATTCCTGTATCCTCCTAC
>JBAXFZ010000047.1:0-15830 GCA_037139685.1 Bacteroidota bacterium | reverse complement strand
GGTGCCCGCCGTAATCGTACCTCCTGCTGAAACAGTCCATACGTACCCGGTCATTCCTGCCTGGGTTGTATATACGTTACCTGTAGCACCTGAACAGAGCGTTCCCGGGCCAGTAACGGCAGGAGCCGGTAATGCATTGACTGTTACGGTATAACATACTGGGGCGGCAGCGGTACAGCCTCCCGCGTTGGTATAGCTCACGCATACAGTCTGGGCTCCGGCTGCACTCCAGTTAACGGTGATGGAGTTGGTGCCCACGCCTGCCGTAATCGTGCCCCCGGCTGACAGGGTCCATGTGTAACCGGTCATACCGGCCTGGGTTGTGTAAACATTACCTGTGGACTGTGCGCAAACGGTTGCCGGTCCTGTGATTGTGGGAACAGGCTGTGAATTCACGGTTATGGCCAGGTTGGGCGACACGGAACCGTTTCCGCAGATACTCGATCCGTAAACATTGATGTTCCCGGAAACGGCGGTACCGGAAAAGCTTACCGTTATTGAATTTGTATTATTTCCGGCAGTGATGGTGGCACCTGTTGGAAGAGTCCAGTTGTAACTGGTTGCGTTGGCAATGACGGGTACAGTATAAACATAGCCTGTCCCATTTTTGCATACGTTTACAGGGCCCGTAATTGTTCCTGCAGCAGCAGCCAGCGGGCAGCCTGTTGTGAAGGTAAGGTCGCCCCCGTTGGAGGTTCCGTAGGAATTCACGCCGTTAACCCTGAAATGATAGAGCGTGTTGGTAAGCAGGCCGGTGAGGACTGCACTTACGGGGGTCACTGCGCTTCCCGTGACGGGGTTAGGAGAACCGGCAAGAGTACTGCCATAGGCGGCGGTAAGCCCGTAATCAAAAGTAACCGTTGTACTATATCCGTTTGCGTTGACCGTTCCGTTGAGGGTGGCACCCGTGGTGGTTATCGCGGTCGCTGCCAGTGTCACAACCGCGGGAGTCACTGACGCCGTAGTAAAAGTCATGTCTGTGCTGTTGCTTGTTCCGCATGCATTTACACCGTTAACCCTGTAATGATAGGTCGTTGCGGGAAGCAGGCCTGTAATGGCTGCACTGACTGCTGTTGCCGAACCCCCTGTCACCGGGCTGGGAGTGCCGGGAACCGTGGTGCCGTATGCGACGGTCAGACCGTAATCAAAGGTCACCGTCGTGCTGAGGGTATTGGCATTGACGGTTCCGTTCAGGGTGGCAGTAGTTCCGGTGACCGTCGTAGCTGCAACAGGAGTGACTGTCGGCGAGGCATTCAGCGTGGTGAAGGTGAGGTCGCCACCGTTTACGGTCACTGCACCGCTTACTCCCTTTGCCCTGAAATGATAAAGTGTGCAGGGAGCGAGGCCGGTTATATTGACACTGACCGCCAGCACGGTTGAACCGGTAACTGACGCAGGAGCCCCGGCTACGGAAGTGCCATAAGCTGTTGTCAGGCCATATTCAAACCCCGAGGTTACGGTTGCATTGTTGGGGTTGATGGTGCCGTTCAGTGTAGCCCCCGTCAGTGTGACTGTTGTAGCCGGGGTGGTTGTGACCAGCTGGTTCGGGGAAAACTCGTAAACTCCCATATCGGGTGGGTTGGTACGACCGGCACCGGCAATATCGGCGGGAACAGCAGCAAGGTAAACCCCTTTTTTCATAAGGGCTGCATTGGTCGGGTGAAGGTCGGATCCGACAAAGGTCGGGTTCACCGCAAGTGAATTCAGATTGCCGCCGAATCCGGCCTGGATATCGGCCAGGGTAGCCCTGTCACTTCCGATATAGCCCAGGTTTGGTCCCGTTGTATAATAGTCGTTGTAGTCTATATTGCTGAAAACCGTGTTGGCGGCAAGACTGTAAATGGCATACCGGTTTGTGCCGATGGTCTGTGAAGAGCTGAAGATGTTGTTTCTCAGGTCGATGGCCCCGCTGTTGGTCACCGATGAATAGACCAGGATGGCACTTGGCATCCCGGAAGTTGACGTTTGCTCGGTATTCAAATAAACCGTATTGTGATAGATATTATACCCGTAGCCGGAGTAAACAAGTATTCCCATTCCATTCCACACATAACTTGAATACCCGTACCCTGCAACATCCCATATCGCATTGTTGATCACATTGCAGGCCGCACCGGCTGCCGCTGTGGAACCCAGGTACAAGGCCGTTGCCATATAGCCGCCGCTATTTGAATTCTTAATGTTGCTGATCATATTGTTTGAAATCGTACAGCCTGAGGTAGTGCTGAAAAAATAAATGCCAATAGCATTATATGTGGTGGTGGTGGAGATATTGGTAATGGTGTTACCCGTAACAGTTACGTTTGAAGCAGCGACACCCGTAGAAATGGCGATAGCACGGGGACCGCCCGCAGTGCCGCTCATAGCGGATATCGTATTCCCCGAAATGGTGCTGTTTATAGTCGAAGTGGCAAACCAGATGCCTGTTTCATTGGCTGCATCCACCGTGTTGGCGATATTCCCTATCGTGTTGTTTGAAACGGTTGCCCCGTCAACTCCCTGGACATATACCGCGCAAAGCCTTATCGAGTTGGCCCCGGAGGTATTCAGCGCATTCCCCGTGATCAACAGTCCACTGCCGTTTCCCGCCGCGGGATTTGCAATGCAGTACAGCCCGATATAGGCTTTCTGGATGCTGTTATTCTGGAAGGTGATATTGTTGAAATACCCGGCATTCCCGGGAGTCGCGGCATCGGAGATCATAACTGCCGAGGATGAATTCACCCCGTTGATCAGGATCACATTCTTCACCGTTACATTGGTAATGGGTATTGTTCCTGTGGAACCGATTACAAGGACCTGCGGGGTTGCGGCCGAAGTGTTTGTCATGGTCAGGTTTTGTGTTGTTCCGCCTGTTGTGTTTGAACCGTCAATGATGGTATTATTATTCAGGATTTTAAACAACACGTTGGTCACTGAACCTGAAATTGTTGCGGTTACCCCCGTGTTTGGCTTGATGGTAAGTGTGTTGACCGTGCTGGATCCCGCGACCTGCGGAATGACAATTGGCCAGGTTTCACTTGCCGAACTGTAATTGGCATTCAGTAACAGAACGACGGGACAGGTCATTGTACTGTTTCCCAGGGCGGTCATGGCTGCAGTAAGATTTACGTAGTCGGCGCCGGTTGCCCCTACAGTCTTTGTTCCACATATCGGCGATGCAGTCAGCGTCGTCGTGCTGCCGGTGAGCGGGCTCGTTGTCAGGTATCCGGGACCCGCCCCTCCTGTGTTATAGGAGAAAATAAAGAAATAATAGAGGGTTGCCGGGTTCAACAATGTTGCATTGAATGTATTAGCGTTGGCGGTCGATACGACAAATCCCCCGCCCAGTGCCTGGCCGGCTGTGTATGTAGTGCCATTGACAGGATTTGAAGAGAGAGTGGATGAGGTGCTTGCCACTGTGAGGTATCCCCCGTTGGGAACAGGTGATGCAGCGGTGAATGAACCGCCAACAGACGATACGGCAGGAGTGAGGTTAAGGGCTGTCGGCTGGGCTGTCGGCGGCGAAGTAGGTGATAATGGAGGTCCCAGGACATCATCCACCATCAGGTAATATTGATCGGTGGAGATGGACTGGATGGCAATATAAACGTTTTGCCCGACATAGGCGGCCAGGCTGTACGAATACTGGGTATAAGTCTGGGATCCCGGCGGCATAACCCCGGAGGCCAGGGTTACTGTGAAATTGGCAGCAGCATTCCCGGTGGTTGATAACAATACATTAAATTGTTCCGGCCAGGAGGAGCTGTAATTTGAAGCCCAGAAACTGTAGGTGGAATTACCTGCAGCAGGGGCAAGCTGCGGGGAAACCAGGTAATCGTTGTGCGCAGTTGCACTGTATGCAATGTAAGCGCAGGCAACACCTGTCCGCATATAGCTTGTCGACCGGACCCAGGTATTGGCATCTCCCAGGTTGATGACACTCCATCCTGTGGGAGGAAATGTGGCTCCTTCAAATCCTTCGTTAAGGTTTTGCCCGAAAGTAATAAAGGATGTTGCCGAGATCAATAAAAAAAGTAGTAGTTTTTTCATGACATTTTTTTTTGGTTATTACGTGTTGGTTAATTAACCTGAGAATATTGAGGTGTTTAATTCTCTAAATAAAAAAATGACTTGACTGTTTGAAAAACAGGGTGATGGAAAATACGATGAGATTGTGCCAGGTGTTGTATGTAAATCAAACCTGTCATAACGGCAAATGGTACCATCATCCACCATGCCGTTGCTCAATTTTTAACCAGGAAAAAACCGTAACTGGTTTTGATCAAACAAATATAGTAATCTATTGATACGAATTAAAAAAAAACCTGCCAATAAAGGCAGAGCTCTTTTTATGATTATTTGCTGTTATTTGTTAACAAGCACCTTCTCTACAACCTTGTATTCGCTGTTGCGGAATGCAACGGGATTGTACCCGGGGACACGAAGCATGGCCTGCGCTCCATATCCGCATAAATGTAATGAATAATTGGACGTTCATGCCGAAAAGTTCAAAAATGATAAAAATAAAAACAATACCCTTACATGCGACACCTGTTCAATGCCGGGTTTGATCTGAGATCAGCAACTCTGCGGGAAGCCAGGCTAAAACCCGGTTGGTCGCATGAACCCAGGTTCTCCCGGGGGCTGGGTCACCTGCTCCCGGGGAGGCTCAGGAACTCCCTGGCCAGTTTTAAACAAAGTTCGGGCTGAAAGGCAAAAACGGAATGTCCCGATCCGGGAATTATGGTCAGTTTAATGTTTTTAAATACATGGAGGTAATCTGCAACGCAAGCCCAGGGCAAATTGTCGCTTTCACCTAAAAGGATCAGGACCGGGATATTCATTTCCGACAGTATCTTCCGCCGGTCTTTTCCCCTTGTGATGAACATACCTGTCCGGATATTCGAATAGGCCCCGCTGTGTCCGCCCGGTTTCATGGTTACAGCAAGTCCCTGGTCTTTGGCATCGATCCTTGATTTATTCATCATCAGGCAATCCAGGAGGCTGTCTGCTTCATTGTCAGCAGCCGCTTTCAGGCCGGAACAGGCACGGCTGCAGATTTTGTTATAACGCTTTAATCCAGCGGGATCAAGGTATTCGGTAACAGAATGCCGCCTGCGTTCCCTGTTTTTAAGTTTCACGCTGTCGGGAGCCGGAACCAGGAGATCGAATTTTTTGGGAACCATCCCGCCGGGTCCCGAAAATATAAGCTTTTCCACCCTGCCCGGATGGCCGGCCAGGTATAAGGGGGCCAGCGAAGCACCCCAGGAATGACCGATAATAATAACCTTTGCCGCTCCCGTCAGCTCCACGATCGCTTCCAGGTCCCTGACATGCCTGTCAACAGTGTATTCACGGATGTTTTCGAGCCGGGCTGATTTCCCGCCCCCGACCTGGTCATATAAATAAACATCAAACCCGTCGTCAGCAAGTCTGCCGAAAACTGCGGTATCTCCCGGCGTGACATAACCTCCCGGTCCCCCGTGCAGGTATATTACAGGAGTTGGTTTTCGCGGCTCCCGGCCTTTAAAATAACAGTATGCAATTTTCGACCCGGTGGGCAAATTCCAATAACCGGATTGTCCGGGAGGCGCCGATTGTGAATAAATTCCGGGTGGCAGAAGGGAGAAAATAAGAGAAATTAAAATAATTATTCGTTTTTTCATAACCAGGGTTAATGCTGCGACCAGGGAAAAGCCGGTATTCATGATCAGGTTAAAGTAAACGGCATAGGGCCCGGCCCGGGTTGCTATATAGTTCCTTGTCCCGGCCGTCACCATCCTTGCTGTTTACCCCTGGATATGATGCCCCTGCACATAGCGATCTGCGTTTCAGTGAATCTTCAAAATGATACAGTCGATGAGCATCCGGGCCATGAAACCCATACAGTAAATGAATACAAGGCGGCCAGGGCAGTGAATGCCCTGCGACGGAACATCGCTTTTAGCCGGTTTCGAGTTTTCTTTGTCATTGAGTGTTGATTTTTGTTATTGCCTGGCAATTGTGATGATCTCATTCTTTTCCATCCTAAGACTTCAATAAATTTAAGAAAATACTGCAATAAATAGGGACAGTGACAGAATCAATTCCATTTATTGACACCAGTTCGATAAAGGTGGCAATGAATGCAATGAATGCAATTTTTAATATTATGGTATAATCAAAGTAACCAAAAATAGCGATGGTGATAATTTGAAGCAGGAATGCTGAAATAAAAAAGGCAATACTCCCTTCCAGGCTTTTTTTTCCATAAAACGGATAATTCAGAAATCTGGTTTTTCCGAATTTTCTCCCAGCAATATTGGCAAAGGAGTCTCCTATTGCCCATGTTCCAACCGACAATAATACAAAGATCCGCTCCGGTCCGTTTCCTGCATTCCAGTTTATTAAAATCGAAGCCGATATGCCAATGGACATGAACAGGCCTTGTATATAAATATCACCAGGTTCATCTCTTTTTATAGAATCTTCTGCCCAGGCTCTCATCCGTTTGGTAAATAACAGGATAACCGTTCCCAAAATCCCGAAGATGACATAGGGGAGACAGGCAACTGCTGAAGAAACACCGAAAATATACATTGGTATAACGGGTATCGCTATCATATTGTGAGCAATTTTCCTCCTTATATCAGTATCAATATTCAATTTCGTCAGAAAGTTTGAAAACAGGGGAATGATACCCATTAATAAAACCAAGGAAGATGCCACCAGGATAATATCTGTCGGGCTAATTGTTTTCATCATCCACCTCTTTTTTGTATTCCGACATTTTGAACCGTTTCCTGAGTAAAAAAACTGTAAATAAAATATTAATAATCAGTTCAATCAATATCAGTATTATGAAATTGGCTCTGTACATAATGCCATGTACCTGGAAAAAACCTATTGCAATGGATAAAATGGAAATGAGATTAAACAGGAAGATGATACTTGTATAATTTGATGATAACCATTTGCTTTTTTTCTTTTTATCATATACTCCCCGCATCCAGCCCTCCCAGATCAGCGCTTCATCTGAAAAGAATTTATTGACCTTTTTTTCAATAGACCTTATGACAAACCCTGCCCTGGTGATTCTTTCAAGTTCCCCGATCCATATTATTACAATGAAGTAGCTCACGATGGGTACAACAAATAAAAAAATTATGCCGGTAATTTCTATTTGACTTATAATAGTGGCTGCAGCAAGTATTAATACGCCTATTGTAGCCAGTCCGAAGTTTAATACAGTTTGCATATTGGTCAGGGTAATGGCAATTTCCTGTTTAATGGCCCTGTATTCCTCCATGACCAGTTCAAACCACTTGATCTCATTTATACTGAATTGTTTGCTGTCATCAGGATGATTCATATCTGGTTTGCTCACCGTTGCAGCACCTGGTTGTTTGAGTTTTTTTTCCATGGTTTATATCAACTATCTCCTTATTTCGCTTGTTTTTCATTTTATCAAGCTGTCCGGAAAACCGTATTTAAAAATATTTTCAATAGCCGGTCACAAATGGATCATAGATGAACCTGCTGCTTTTTACATAATCAATTTTTGAAAAGGGAACAATCGTGTCATCTACCCTGAACCCGGAAAAATCAACTGAGAACTTTTGAATTTTATTCATCGGCAGGCTGAAGCAAAATCGCAGCCGTACAGTATCCTTATCGAACTGGCATACCGTATCAGCTATTTTACGTTTGCTTTTTTCCCTGCCTGTTCTTATGAATTTTCGTTTCACGGAGCGGCCTTCCGAAAGCAGGAGGATGCTGTCAGCCCGACACGCCGCGTTCTTATCCGAAAAAATAAATTTCACCGAGGCAATATCAATCCTTTTACCTTTAAAGTTGCCAAAGAGAATATCTGCATAGAAAGGTTGGTTCTTCCATTTGTGTTTCAGTAATTTGACAAAATTTGGAATCACCGGCACAAATGGCGGACCAAATGAGATAGCCAGACCATAAATACATGGGCAAACTGAAACCGAAAGGTCTTTTGTTGTCGATTTATTGTATTGATATTTAAATTTCCTGGGAGATTCATACGATTCACATTCCTCACAGGTTCCTGATTTTTTCCAGTGACCGGAGTCCTTTATTGTCAGAATCGAATATTTTGTCAGGAATGAACAACTGGCAAAAAGCAGGAGTGACAGGCAAATCATGAGGTTTGAAAAACGTTTCATGTTGCGTTGGTCTATTTTTCACAGTTTGGCACTCTCACCGAAACGCCTTTTCTGAGCTCCCTTTTCCTTCAATTCCCGGGTTGCGGTTCCTTGATATTCATGGCATGTTGCCTCCTGCAGCCCGTCAGGGTGAATTTATGGTATCCCTGACAATATAGTTATCCCCTTGTTTTACAACAGCCCAATTGCTATTTAATTTCAACGTCCATCCCCGGCCCTGGATTGCCTGGCTGTTAATTTTTAATCCCTCGGCAGTGACACAGGCAAACTTTGACACTAAACATCCTCCATCGGTAACTTTAAGGATTCCCCAGGTGTCGGAGATATCAATCACAGGATAAACAAAACCAAGCGAATCCAACGGGTATGGACTGCTTAAAACTGCGCATTTTGCAGAATTAAGCCCGAATTTCACGACAGGTTTTTGTGTAAACCTGGTTTTATATTCAGACAGGATTTCTTCTTTCTTATTGTTGATTGATAATTCTTTTTTACGGATATCCTCATAGGGATAACGGCTTTTTGACTGGTCAAACCAACCGGCAGTATCGGCAGACAGATCAATTTTCAAAATATGCTGCAGCAACCTCCCCAGGTCGGAATGGCAGTTTAATTTATTCCGCCAGGGTGTTTGCGTCCCATCCAATAAACAGGCGTAAAGGAATCCTGAAAAATACCCGAATGTGCGCACGCACGACCCCTCATTGTCGAGTTGCCAGGATTTGTCACGGGTGAGCTTTTCCTTTACCTCCTGTTCCGGATTGCAACAGAGCTTGCAGGCGGTGTAGTCTGCCAGCCCTTCGTGGAGCTCAAACCTGTTTTCCATCGTGTCTGCCCCGGGGAAAAGCCGCCTTCGTGATTGCCTGAAGAGCAAAGCATCCTTAATGGCAAGGCTACGCGCTTCATCCTGCGAATTAAGGGCTTTCAGCAAAGCCCGCCATTCCAGGTCAAGGAAGATGCGGGCTTCCGTTTTGTCCATGTGCCGGTTGTCATAGCCGGCGCAGTTTAGCCCAAGGTCCGCCTGGATTCTGTGAAATGACTCATGGATATAGGTACAGTATAGTTCAAAGGAATCAGCGGCATCAAAGGGGTATGTAATCACCGTCCACGATGTGCCTGAAAACCGGGTACCTCCGCATGCGACAATAGTATTGTCAGGATAGCTGCCAACATAAACATCCCCGTTTTTCGTAAACAGGCCTGCCGAATCAGGCTGGTTGGCTGCAACCTGTTTGGTTTTTTTGTTGATTACAAGTATAGGCCCGTATAAACTTTCACCCCAAAGCCTCCCGCCATCCCTTTTACAGATTTCATTTACCTTCTTAAACTGCAAGGCAAATGAATCCAGCGGCATGGATGGCTGGCCATTCATCACAGCCGGGCCTAAAAAGAAAAAAACAAGAGGAAACAGGGTTTTCATAAGGTCCAATGATCTTTATCAGTACCCGTAACTTAATCTGTTCATTATAGCCCGGCCGGGGCAGGTATTATTCCTGAACCAATCGATGTCTATTCTGCCGGCATTTTGCCCATATCCATATATAGAACATTCCAAAGATGCCCGTCAGGGTCGGAGAAGACACAGCCATACATCGGGCCGCTCATAATTCCGGGTTTATGATTGCTTGCACCACCTGCCGCGATAGCTTTTTCAGCCATTTCATCCACCTCCTCCCTGCTCTGCGCATCGATTGAAAGCAATACTTCCGTTGATTTACCGGTGTCGGCAACTTCATTGTTTATGAAGCTTTTAAAGATTTGTTCTTCAAAAAGCATGCAAACAGTATTGCACTCTCCGATCATTAAACAGGCAGAGCCGGGACTTAACCCTTTTTCATCTCTGAATTTAAATCCGAGTCTGGTGAAAAACTCCTTTGATTTGCTGATGTTTTTAACGGGCAGGTTGATCCAGAATTGTTTTATCATTAGTTTAACTTTTGTTTATCCTTTGGTGTGGGTTTTTCTGTTTCACTCAATTGAAGGACTCCCGGTGGCCCTTCCAGGGGGCGAATAAATGCTTCATTTTTTCCTGCTTAAAGGTACCGCCCGGCTCACAGAATTGATAAATATCAAACCGTCGAATTGTTTTTTTGCAACTATTGCTTTTGAATATTTGTTCCAGTATTTCTGCATGAAAACAGCCCCGATGTAATAGGTCCGTTCGGGAGTCCTGAAGAGTTTGTTGGCTGATGCGGTCATGTCAATAAAAAATGCGTTGTGGCCCGAGGAAACCAGCCCATTCGTCAATGAATTCCTTGGGCACCGAGGAATTGTGAATTCCTCCAGCTTCTTGCCAGGGTAGGAGATAGCCTGAAAACCACCCTTGTTAAAAACAAACCCGATATTGTAATAACCGGGTCCAAAAATAGTATCCAGGAACATCCCCATGCAGGCTGCATGCCTGTCGAAGGAAGGAGCTTTACTGACATGCCCGTTATGGGCCCAGACAAACACTTTTAACTTCTCCTGCCTGCAGATCCATTTAATATTCTGCGCCATACAGCTGTCCCTGATAAACCCGTACCTCCGTGCAGGACTTTCAGTCAAGCGAATGACCTGTTTTAAAGTTTCAATATTATACCTGGCCAGGTCAAATTTTGCCTTTCCGCTGCCGGCGATGTAAAGATTCTCCTTCTCATGAAACCAATTCTCCAGGAACGAAATGATCCCGTGAATTTCAGCAATGCCCTGCCTTGATGATTTGCCGGGCTTAAGGGTGTAAAAATAGAGATCGCTGCTGTCATGCAAAACTGATAACCCTTTAATGAATTCATCCTGGTTTAACTTGTCGAACTCTTTGACATAATCCAAAAGGGCATTGGCAGGGCCTTTAAACGACTGGCAGTCGAAACCATAAAACTTCAGCTTTTCCTGGTCGGCTTTTCCGGCATTGGTTGTTCTCATCCATTCGATGAGTTCTTTGACCTCTTCAGTATCCCATGTCCAGAACTCCATCCCTTGCATCGCACCCAGCACATCACCTTTTCCATAGAGCACGTAGTCATTAACTTTCAGGGTTCCCCCGTAATTGGCTTCAATAGTGAATATTCTGTATCCGCAACGAGAGGAAAGGAATTTGAACATCTTTGTTTTCATGTTGAAGAATTCCCTGGTGCCATGCGTGGCTTCACCCATGCCGAGAACCTGCCTGTTTCTGACAAGCGGTTCCAGGGGAATCAATTCAGCCAGGTCGCTGGTTTCATCAGGTGTCACAGGATAAACAGTTTCATTTTGGGTTCCTATCCGGACTGTTAACTGTGAATAACCCTGATGCGGCAAAACCAGGAAAAGTAATATAAGAAGGTTGATTTTCATACGACAGCAACCTTTTCTTTATAAAATAGATGGTTCT
Source organism: Bacteroidota bacterium (assembly GCA_037139685.1). GTDB lineage: Bacteria > Bacteroidota > Bacteroidia > Bacteroidales > FEN-979 > CAIVAT01. Next base: position 4,325 of record JBAXFZ010000047.1, on the reverse strand, counting down.
GTAAAAACACTACCAAATATATGGAATAATCCTGTACCGGGTTGTTCCGGAATATTCAGCATAACCCTGCAACTCGTTTTTCAAGGTTATATCTTCCAGTTGTGTCCTGGTTATGAACAGGATAACCAGCAACCCTGCCGGTATTATGCTCCAGAGTGAGCCAAAGAGCAGGGGAAATCCAAGTGATTGAATAACAGAACCCAGGTAGGCAGGATGCCTGACAATTTTATATAATCCCGTTTTACAGACAATATGTTCCCTGTCGGTCTGGATCCGGACTGTACTTGAGAAGAACCTGTTCTGCTTTTGGGCGACAAGGAACAGGAGCTGCCCTGATGCGGTAAGAATAATTCCCGCTAGATACAGGCTCCAGTGAAAGCCGGGGGACCAGTGATACCGGCCGGAATCAAGACCAGCCGTTATATACATCGAAACTGAGACCGGGAATGACAATCCCAGGATTGCCTTGTCCCATCTCTTTGCGCCCTCTCCCGGCTTTGAACGTTCTTTCAGAAGGTCAGGATCTGCCCGCAAAACAGTGTAGTTCAATATAAACATTACAAGGCCGGTTGCCACATAAACCAGTCCCTGCCAGTAACCAACCCGGCCGGCACTGATGAATATGACTGCAAAGAAGAGAATTGAGCCAAACAGGTGTTTAATCACATAAGTCGTCTTCATGATTTTATCATGTTTAAAATCGGTGACATAGAACGAATTTTATTTTGCGCCAGTGGTTTCATCTTCATGGTCCCCTCCTTGAGGAGGAGGGTGGCACTGTTCCAACCTGCAACCTGGTTGTGCGTTGTTGTTAAATCTTACAGAACTTCAATAAATAATTTTCATCGGTTGTTTTTATTTTGACAAGATATATCCCTGCAGGATAGCTGTCGATCCTGATTGTTAATTTATTCCCGGTTGGTCTGGTTTCGAACATTTTAACACCGCGAACATCAAATATTCCGAAACTTAGAACATTGCCGTGGACAGGAGTGAGGTCGACCGTTACCTCGGATGCGGCCGGGTTGGGGTATAGCGATGACCCCGGCCGTGACAGTTCTTTCTGGCCCGCCAGTACAGAATCAAATTTCACCACATTAACCGCGCAACTGTCATACAAGCCTCTTTCTTTATAGGCCATATAAAGTACACCTGAAGGACTGAACGCAATGCTGTTTTGCCATGTTTCAACACCGGTTGAAAATCCCGGGGTGCCGACATTCTTCCATATGCTCCCGTCAAATTTCATCACTGTGGCATTACGGGAATAGGCCTGGTCCCCGTAAGCAATAAAAGGATCTCCGTCGGGACTGAAGGCAAAACTCGGATAGGCAATTTCCCCGGCTGAAAATCCCGCATATCCGACAAAGACCCAGTTGACCCCGTCGAATCTCATGACAGTCGCCTTCAGGTAATTTGCTGCGTCATAATCCTGGAATGCCACATAAAGTTGTCCGTCGGTCGGCCTGAATGCGAGGCTTGTAAAAACCACCTCCCCGGGCGAAAATCCTGCATTTCCAACGATGACTCAGCTGGAACCGTCAAATCTCATGACAGTGGCCCGGTTGTAATTGGTCGTTTGATCCTGGAAAACGATATGTGGCTGTCCGGAAGGGCTGAAAGAGAGAGTGGTGTAAAGGGCCCTTCCTGCCGTGAACCCGGCATTCCCAACCGGCAGCCAGTTTGTCCCGTCATATTTATAAACGGATGCCTTGCCGGTATTTCCGTTATCTCCAAAGGCAACGCAGGGTTGATCATTGGAATTGAATGCCAGGCTGGTGTACCAGGCTGCCGCATTAGTGAATCCGGCATTTCCGACGTTCACCCAAGTTGTGCCGTCGAATTTCATTACAGTTGCTTTATTCGCATTGCCCATATCCATATAAGCCAAATAAGGTTGTCCTGAGGAATTGAAGGCAAGACTTAAATATACGGCCTCACCCGCTGAAAAGCCGGTATTTCCTACATTAACCCAGTTCGCACCGTCAAATTTCATCACGGTTGCTTTCCCCGAATTCTCCCAATCTGTAAATGCCACATACGATTGCCCGGATGGACTAAAGGCAAGGCTGATGTAAAAATCCTGCCACCACATGCCGCCATAGGCAAACCCTTCCTTCCCGACATATTTCCAGGTATATTCAAGCGGAGAGGAGACCTTCCTGTTCTCCTGTGAAAGAGTGATAACCGGAATTAAGAGAAAAAAAATGCAGACAAATTTTTTCATATGATGTTATAAGTATTATGTTTCACAAGTGTCTACTAGTGCCCGTTAACTGTTGCCCGGTTTATTCTTCCTTTTACTTCAGGGTCCTGGCAATACGAAACCCGAGATCATCAATTTTATACCCGGAGGGATGACTTCGCCGCCGGTTTGTGGCCAGGCAGCCTCTTTCTTCATAATGCCAGCCACCGCCGCGGATAATGCGATACGGGCCATATGATGTTTCATCGTATATGTCGTTACACCATTCCCAGACATTACCCAGCATATCATACAATCCCCATGCATTGGGTTCCTTCATTCCAACATCCTGTGTCAGGCCGGTTGAATTGTCTTTATACCAGGCGATCTTATCCAAATCTCCGTACCTGGTTCCGGTTGTTCCCGCCCTGCAGGCAAATTCCCACTCCGCCTCCGCAGGAAGCCGGTAGCCGTCAGCCCCCGGATAAAATGTTATTTCTTCACTAAAGCCATTCAAACAATAGCAAGGTTGCAGGCCTGATTTAACTGAGAACAGATTACAGAAAACAATTGCCTCTTTCCATGATACTGTTTCTACCGGTTTCCCTCCCCCTCTGAATGAAGAGGGTGATTCACCCGTGATTTTAAAATAGAGATCCTGGGTCACAGGAAACCTGGCAAGTAAGAACTGTTCAATCGCAACGGTCCATTTATGCTTTATCCTGTCATCTCTCAGTTCAATGTGTCCCTTTGGGATTTCTACCATTCCGCAACCTATGCGTGATATTTCCGGGATATTCAAAGTAAATTGTTTCATGCCGGCCCATTGTGATGCTGTCCCTGTTAATTGTAATTGTATTTTATCTCTTTCAGGATGAATTTTCCGTATGTAAATTTTTCGTCAGGGTACTCCCAGACCGCTTCGCCATTGGTCCAGATAACTACCCCGTTTATATTTTTATAACCGGAAACAGGTGTCGTAAACGGCAATTGTTTCATTTCAGTCACCTCCGTACGGTCGTTCGATGCAAAATCAATCAGCTGACCCTCCTCATTAAAGAAAAGAGTGGCCGTAACCGAAATACCATGGTTTGTGAAAGTGGCACCAGCCGAGTTACTGTCGATTTCTCTCCAATTTATCCGTTTATCAATTAATGTGGCGGGTGCCATAAAACACATATCGTTAAAAAGGGTGACCGTTTCAGTCTTATTCAATACTTCTCCCGATATGTTTACGACTTTAACCAGCCCCAGCAACCTGATATCCATTGTAGCGGCACCCTCGGCGAACCGGTGATAGCCCGAAACGGTTAACCCGAACATCTTCCCCTTCATGAAAAACAGGCGCGTTGGCTCACCAAAGAAATTATATTGTTCAGAGGTGTAATTTGCAAATTCTTTTCCCTTGCCCCGCATCTGAACATTGAAAACCGTTCGCATATTTTTCAACTTCGGTTTGTTAACCGCTCCGACATAATGCAGATAGCGCTTCACCGGGGCCGGCAAGGGTTGAATATCAGCCTCCGGAAGAATGCCGGCCGGCATGGAGTTGTTAACCAGCAGGTTTTTATTAACATCATTCTTAAATGATTTCTCGAAAAAGAGGATGTTTACATAGATGAAAGCTGCAATCAAAATAATTATATTGGCAATTGTTCCATACTTCGCATCCTGCCAGCTCATGATTATAAGTACCTGGGATACGATAACAGCCGGCAATACAACCTCCCACCAGTATTCCGATTCCTTCAGGTACAAAGCTACAGCCGCTATAAACAGGATGGCCGCCAACATCCACAGCAACCCGAAGGGTTTTGAAATGGGGATGGTGAGTTGTTTCATATCCCCATAATTAAAAGCTTTGGCAAATCCCATCAAATGAATTAAACCGTGAATTGTCAGAATTGCTGCGATGGCATATTTCATCTGTTTACTCCTTGTTTGAAATTAATGTTTGCATACGCCCGGCCCCGGAAATCAAATTCTGTTTTGGACAGGTACTCCTTGTTATCCGTTTAATTCACTTTTCATCAACTCTGAAAGGCTGCTGCAGGGTTGGAAAATAATGATGAATTGATCCCTGAAGTTTATTTTACCAGCCATTTGCCCGACAATCTTTGGTGTTTCACCTGTTTGTGTA
>JBAXFZ010000046.1:0-15999 GCA_037139685.1 Bacteroidota bacterium | reverse complement strand
TCGGGACCAACCTGTTTTACTACAGTCTCTGGCAGCCAACCATGTCGCATCTCTACTCCTTCTTTCTCATCAACGGTTTCCTCTGGATCTCCCTGGAATCGCTCAGGAATTGGAATGCTGGGAGAGCCTTTACCATGGGAATTCTGCTGGGACTGATCCTCCTGACGCGCCCGACCAATATCATTGTTATAATGCTGATCCCTTTCCTGGCCGGGGATCGGACCACACTCCGTTGTTTCTTAAGTGATTTGCGGGCCAAACCAAAAGCCGCACTGGTCTTTTCAATTACATTCGCAGCCCTATGCGCCATCCAGGCGGCGGCCTGGTATGTCCAGACAGGCCGCCTCCTGCTCTGGTCATACGGGCATGAGGGGTTTCATCTTGCCTCACCTGCAATTTACAGTGTTCTGTTCAGTTTCCGCAAGGGGCTCTTCATCTATACCCCGCTGGTCCTCGTCTCCCTTACCGGGCTGATCCTGCTTTTCCTGAAAAACAAAATGCAGTTCTTCACCATAAGCGGATTTCTCATCGTTGCAACCTGGATCATCGCCGGCTGGTGGAACTGGTATTACGGCGACGGTTTCGGACTGAGGGCGTTTGTTGATTATTACGGGGTTTTCGCCATCCTGCTCGCCCTGGTGATGAACATGTTCCACACCAGGGCCGGTATTGCCGCCATGCTGGCGATGCTTATCCCGTTTGTGGTTCTGAACCTGGTTCAGACCTGGCAATATACCCACAGGGTGATCCAGCCAAACAGCATGAACCTTGAAAAATACCGATATGTTTTAATGCGAACCGACTCTGCCGCCATCAACTGCCTGGGCGGAGTGCGGGAAATCGCCGATTACGGCACCGACCTGGCACACCCGGTTAAGTTACTGTTCAACGATTTTGAAACGACACCCGGGAACTGGAGCACCTTTACGCAGGTAAAAACAGGTTCTGCATACTCCGGGAAAACGGCAGGATACCTCGACCCGGAACACCAGTTCAGCTCCGGTGTTGCCATCAGGGCATCAGGGCTTGGCAGGTTGCCCGCATCCTTTTTTGTGGCGGGGGAGATCATGGTCAGGGACAGTGTGGCCGGGGCCAGCAACAGGTCGCTGGTGGTGCTCAGCATGGATTCGATAAGACCGGGCGAAAACTGGTGGCAGGGGTTCCTGCTGAACGACACGCCGCAGAATACCGCCGGGAAATGGAGGAGGTGCACCTTTTCACTGATGACCCCCGAGATCGCCAACCCCGGTGGACTGCTGAAAATCTATATCTGGAATACGGGCCGGAAACCGGTCCTGGTGGATGATTTTGCCGTAAGGATCTATGGGAAAGGGAGATGAAACCCTAAGGAATTACTATATCGGTTTCAGCTGCCGGGTTTTTCCAGCAGGGCTACGGCGTAGGCCGAGACACCCTCTCCGCGGCCGATAAAGCCCAGTTTTTCGCTGGTTTTCGCCTTGATTGACAACTGGTCCTCCCCTGTGTTCATTACCGACGACAGGGCTGCAACCATGGCAGGGACAAAGGGACTTACCTTCGGTTCCTGCAGAACAATGGTGACATCGATGTTACCAATGACGAAACCTTTTGTGATTATCATCTCCATCGTGCGGGCAAGCAGGATTTTACTGTCGATCCCTTTGAATTCAGCTGCCTTGTCGGGAAACTGGGTCCCGATATCGCGAAGGCCTGCCGCTCCCAGCAGGGCGTCAATGATGGCATGGATAACCACATCGGCATCTGAATGACCAAGGGCCCCTTTTGTGTGCGGGACCAGGACCCCTCCCAGCCAGAAGGGCTGGTCGTCGGCAAGTTTATGCGTGTCGAAGCCGAAACCAATGCGAATCATAGGTAGCGAGATAGCGAGGTAGCGAAATGGCGGAAATTGAAATTAGTTGGTGCCGCCGGTGGTCTTTTCGGTGCCTGCCTTTTTGTTTACGTCAAAATTGAACAGCAGGGTGAACTGCAGGGTGTTCTGCAGGGGGTTATTGCTCTTGACCGGGATCAGGTAGGAGAAATCAAGTCCGAAAACGTTGTATCTCAAACCGGCGCCGATGGTAAAGAACTGGCGGTCGCCCTTGTGTTTTGATTCGTAAAAATAACCTGCACGGACCGAAAACAGCTTGTTGTACCAGTATTCGGCAGCAATGGCCACATCGATCTCCTGGATCTCTTCCTTGAAGCCATAGGGGGCATCGTAGAACGACTGGATCATTCCCTTAACAACCGACACATCAGGGTTCATCCCTTTGTCGATAACCTTGTTCCCGTTTTCATAAATAAACTGACCGGTAACGCTGTCCTTTTTATAGATCGGGGGGGTAGGTACAAGCAACTTGCTCAGGTCGAACGAAAGCGAGAACCTGTTATAGTCATCGATATCCAGGTTGAAGGAGGGGCCCAGGCGGAGCATGGTCGGGATGAAATCGGAGGTGGTTTTGGCATTGCTGTAGGATATCTTCTGGCCGATATTGGAAATATTGAGTCCGAAATCGATGGAGGCGCCTGAGACGCTCTTCATCTCCAGTTCATGGTGGTAGTAGATGGCAACGTCGGCGGCGATCGAGGTGCCGGCACGGGCTCCCGAATTGTTAAAATCAACAGGAACCAGCTTTGACCAGATAAACCGCCCTGCCACGGCACCGGCAAATTCATGCGAAAACTTACGTGAATAGGTAGCATCCACGGCCCATTCGTTCGGGTTGGTGGTGCCCAGCTCGGTACCTACATCACTTGTCAGCTGGATCGATCCCAGTGAAAAATACCTGAGTGAAAATGCGATTGCCTGTTTGTCGTTGATCTTATAGTAACCGGCCACGGAGGATAACCCGATATCACTTACAAGGGCGTGCAGCCACGACACATAACTTACACCAAAACCCAGCGGTTTATCGATGAAGGCATATTTGGCAGGATTCCAGAACATGGAATAGGCATCGGGAGTTGTAGCAACCCCCACATCGCCCATACCGCCGGACCTGGCCTCCGGTGAAATTGTTAAAAAAGGCACAGCGGCAGAAACCACTCCATTATAATCTGATGGTTCGGTTTTCTGTGCAAAACTGCTGGTCATCACCACGGCACACGCAAAAAGTAATAATAATCGGATCTTCATCGGTTGAAATATAAATTTGAACTGTTTTTTTAATAGGGTAGCAAAAATAACGCTTTTCCTTTCCGGATATTGTTTCATTAAAAAATTACACCTGCCGTTATTACAAGTTACCTGATAATCACAAGTTTCTGGGATGTTTCACTATAGCCCCCGTTTTTGCCCGAAAAACTGATTTTATAGGGATACACCCCATTGCTTAGCTTTTGCCCGTGCGAATCGGTGCCATCCCATGTAAGCCTTGAAGATCCTGCAGCCGAGGAGGACTCGGTTAAACTTGCCGAGAGCGTACGAACGCGCAGGCCATGCATGTTAAAAATCTGTATGGTTACGTCAAGCCCTGTAAAGTCGACCTGGTGGGCCTGGAAAATAAAGCTGGTATGGTCCGACATCGGGTTAGGGGCATTCCTCACATTCTGCGCCGTCAGGGCAGGTATTGAAGGAATGGTAAACGATATCTCCTTTTCCGAAGAATTGTCAAAGAGATCCCACGCCTTGAGGCTGAGCGTATGAACTCCCGCCGCGATGTCGGTAAAGAGATAGGTCAGGCTTCCACGGGTAAAGGAATTATATACAGGCTTAAAATAGTCGTTGAGGATCACCGAATGGGCACGGTCGTGGTCGAGCACGGCCTCGATTTCATGGCCTATCCCAAGCCCGAAGCTGTTGATCCCGTTTGTATCATAGAGTTCGGCCAGCATGGTTGGCGACTTCCCTATGACCTGGCCGGAGATAAAGTCGTGGTCATTCAGCCACAAACCAATTTCAGGGCCCTGGTTTTCAGGGTTTACCGTGTTGTCCCTGCCCCCGATGACAACCTGGTCGCTGTAGCCCGACGCGTCGGCAAGGCTGTCGTAGGCATAATAGCTTAGTTTTCCCTTGCCGTACTGCAGGGAGATCCCCCTGGGAACTACATAGGTAAACTGAAATTCTCCCGAGTTTACCGGTACATCCCCCTGGTACAGGACGCTGTTCTGTATTTTAAAATCCTCGGGATAGGAGCCATCGGCGCCGGGCCGGTTTCCAAGGGTGGTGTTGATCATGGGTTTGTCGTATACCTTGCAGTTCACAGTTCCGTTGAATGAGGTGACCTTTTGTCCGCCGTCTTCAACCACACCTGTCACAGTAACGGTCGACAGGCCCCTGACAGTATCCGGATGGTTTACAGGCTGACCGTTTATCGCAGTTGTTCTTACATTGTAATCGGCAAAAGCAATACCCTGGGCAGGATCGCCGAGCAGGACAAAATTACGGAGCTGGAAATTGTTGTTGTTGTTGTTTTTGGAGATCCTGATCAAATCGCCCATCTTCACATACTGGCCATCGGCGGCCTTATCCATGAGATGGCGAAAGAAACTGGTATCCAGCAGTATATTTAACCCGGCGAAAGCCAGCCGGGTGGTCGAATAAAGGCCTATGGCCCCTCCGTGAGGATGAAGAATCACCATTTCTCCTGCGGTAAACCGTTCGGGATTGTCAAACCTGCTGAATTCGCAGGTCGCCGTAACAAAAACAGGCAATTTGTCGGCATTTGTCCAGGAATTGATATCGGTTGTAGTAAGTGCCTGTTCAAAACTCCAGCCGGCCTCCCCGCCATGGCCGGTGTAGTTGATGATAAGCGATCCCTTCGAAACTGCGTCGTTTATGGCATGGTTTGCATCGGGAAAGCGACTTCCCCCGGGGATCTCAATTAATTTGTAGGCGTCGAAATAAATCTTGTTCACATTAAACAGCGGGTAGCTGTTGGCCACAATCGTAGTCAGCTCCTCCGCCTGGTTGAGGTGGAGATTGTTGTTTTCATCATCGGCGACAAAGGTCATCGTATTGCGCCAGTCCGACTGTACCGGGTAGGTCAGGGATGAATAGTGGATTATCTTATCCACCATGGTCCTGGCCTGGGATGTATCCGAAACAGGCAGACGCCCGATACCCAGGTCGATCTTCCCGTTGGCCTCCTGTCCTGAATTGTCGGCCATGATGCCAAAATAATCGTCGCTCACATAGCTCTTGGTTGAATTCAGCGATTCGAGTGACTGGAAAGTCGGTATCATATTGTTGTTCCCGGGAACCCGGTTTTTCGGATCATAGGATCCGTCCCCGAATAGCAGGAGATAACGAAGCTTGCCGGCTGTCCCGTCTTTGTCGTACAAAAGTTTCATGTAATCCCGTATGGCAGTCGGATCCTGCTGTCCGCAGGCAAACTCATTGAATACCTGGTCTGAAGATACGACGTGCACCGTAAGTCCGTTGTGCTGGCGGTGAAATGCAGCCAGCCGTTCGGCCTGGGCAAGGAAAAGAGGGTTCGATACAATGATAAGCGCAGCCGGATCATCGGCGTGCAGGTTCTGGTTCGGGATCTCCCCAACGCACCGTACCGGGTTATAAGCGGATCCGTCGAAGGCAACCAGCTCACGCAGGGTGTCGGTGAGCTGTTTGAATTTCAGGGTTCCGTCGGAAATCACCGTTGAAAAATATTTCACGGAAACCGGGTTGGTAACATCCCATACCCTGACGGCGGAAGTGGCGTTTTTGATCGAGAATTCGGTAACCTTCCCGGCACCGAGGCTGTTAAAATCCCTGAAGGCCATCTGCGGGCCCGCCCATTTGAGTAACCGTGAACAATTGGCCTCGATATAGTTGAGCCAGCCGTGAGAATTGGCCTCCGGCATCATATAGGTGAGGGTGATGGTCAGATCGGAATGCGGGTTGAGAATTGTCGATTGCTTTAACTTCGAAAATCCTGCCTGGGTAAATTCGGCCGGGTTGGATGAGTCGACCTTCAGCGAATCAATTTTGTTTCCATTCTGAAAAACGACAAAATAGCTGGGGACGGATGCATTTGCCGCAACATTGGTCCTTATTTTGGCAGGTGTCAGGCTGTCGGCATTCGGGAAATAAAAGGGGATATCCCAGGTGCTCTTTGAATTATCAAAGAACTCGCCATACCAGTCTTTACCTGATTTTATAAGGTTCAGCTGGTCGAGTTCATGCAACTGGTAATCGTCAAACCGGCCTGAAAAATAGGTAGTCGGTGCCGCAACGGGGGGAACCAGTTCTACCCGCCGGCCTTGTCCCTGGTCAAAATTCAGGAAGTAGTAGGTGGTGTCGGAATAGAGGTTTCGCTGGTGCGAAAAAAAACGGTTGAACCCTTCATAGCTCCATTTATCGGGGCCCTCCCCGTAAAAAAGGATATAATCGGCCGTATCAAGGCGGCCGTCCCCCCCGTCTTCGACCTGGATGGCAATTTCGCGAAGATCGTCGTACCGCGGGTATGAATTGGTCTCAGGCAACATGCCTGGGCCGTTCCCGAAAAGGCGGATTTTTGCAACGTCGGTCGTTCCTGGGGTGATACCCATCGAGGCAAGGTCGTGGTAGGTGACCCTGGCGATCCCGGTTTTGGTCACAGCCAGTTTGAACCACCTGCCTGTTGACAGGACGGAGCTGTTTTTATGCGGCAATCCGCCCAGGACCAGGAGCGGCAAAAGTGCCAGCAGGAGCGGGAATATTTTTTTTCGAAGCATCGTGCGCATTGTTTGCAAAAATATGCATTTAACGGATAACCACCAACTTTGAAGCCAGGCGTTTGGCTGTACCGTCGGTCATTTTCATTTGTGCCCGGTAAAGGTACAACCCTGAACTTATTTTCTGTCCATCATCCTGTGTCCCGTCCCAGTGGACAATTGCCGCATGGAAACTGTCGATAAGGATGGTCTGATGAATTGTTTTCACGAGTTTCCCTGATAATGAACTGATTTGTATCTCGATTTCGAGTGGTTGGTTTACCTGGTTTGTTTCCCACGAGAAGGTGGTGTAGTCCTTCATGGGATTCGGGTAGTTGAACAGGTGATCAAAAGCAAGCTCGGCGGAGGTAACTACGACAAAGCTGATCGAGGCATCCGAAGAGTTGTTGTACACATCCCATACCTTTACGGTGATTTCATGCGGCCCGTCGGCAAGGTCGCTGAGCGGGTAGGTGATGGTCCCACGCCTGTATGTATCCAGGTCTGAAACATAATAATCATTCAGGATCATGGGTGTGGTGCTCTTGTGATCGAGTACAGCGGTGATATCATGCCCGATTCCGTTCCCGACTGTGTTCACCCCTGAAGAGTCGCTCAGATCAACAAGCAGCACAGGATCCTGGCTGGTTATGCCGCCACTGATAAAATTGCGGTTATTCATGTAGAGCGCGAGCTGGGGACCCTGTATGTCCTCTGATGCCCTGTTGTTGTAGCCTCCCACCTGGATATTGTCGCTGTAGCCATTTGCATCGGTTTCAGGACTCCTCGCATAGTAACTGATCTTGCCGGTGCCGAACTGGTAGGCAATATCCTTGGGAACGATGAAGGTGAAGGTGAATTTCCCGTTCACAACATTCACCTTGCCTTTGTAAACGGGGTTTTTGCGTAAAAAGAATTGTACCGGATTGCCGGGCCCCTGGTTGGCCCTGGTCCAGATTTCCGACGCTTTGTCAAAGACAGTGGGGAAAACGGTGCCCGAGAAATCGGTTGCGGTCTGGCCCGAGCTGTTCCTGACCTCCCCGCTGATAGTCACCTCCTGCAAGGCTTTAAGCGTGTCGGGTATCAGTGTCGGGGAGTGGGAATTGATAGCGGTTGTAACAACACTCTGGTTTGGATAGGCCATCTGCAGGGCAGGATCGCCAAGAAGCACAAATGCATGGATGTTGGCAGAACTTCCCAGGTTTGTTTTTGCGGCAACCAGGAGGTCACCCATCCTCATGTAACTGCCGGCAGTTTTCTTAAATACACTGTTATAAAAATTGACCAGCAGGGTTTTGTTGGTTCCCGCGTAGGTGAGCCTGGTTGTTGTAAACAGGGCTATACCTCCCCCGTGCGGGTTCAGCAATACCCATTCCCCTGCCGAGGTGCGCCCCGGGTCATCGAACCGGCTGAACTCGCAGGTAGCCGTGACAAAAACCGGCATATTGGCAATGTTCCCCCAGCCCTGGATATCAGGAACTTCAAGAATCCTCTCATGCGCCCATCCGACCTCCCCGCCGTGACCGACATAATTCATGATCAGGGTTCCCTTTTCTACCCGTTTGTTGATGGCGGCATTCACCTCGGGATAGCGGGCTCCGCCGGGAGTCGATTCCATCTGGTAGGAATCGGAGTAAATCTTGTCAATGTTGTAATTCCTGTAGGAGTTTTCAATCTGGCCTGCAAGATCCTCTGAATCTTCAATAAACAGGTTACCACCCTCGTTCTGGTCGTCGGCCACAAAGGTGACAACGTTGCGCCAGTCGTTTTTAACGGTGTCGCTGTTGGCACAATATTGAATCACCTTATCAACAGCCTCTGTTGCCTGTTCGGACGACGACACAGGGAAACGTCCCACCCCGATATCAAGGCTGCCATTGGCCGATTGCCCTTCGTTGGGATCGAGAAGCCCGAAATAATCGTCGGAGACAAAGGAATCGGTAGGCGATAATGATTCGACCGATTCATAGGCAGGGACGTAGTTCGTATTGTTCTGGGTACGGCTCTTATAATCGTAGGAGGCATCACCGAAGAGGAGGAGGTATTTGGGTTCCTTCCCGGGCTCAGCCTTGTTATACATCATCCTGACATAATCCCGGATGGCGGTGACATCCTGGGCCCCTGAAGAAAACTCATTGTAAACTTTATCAAGGGTGGTGACAAAAACCGACATGTTGCTTTTCGTTCTGTGGAACTCAGCCAGGCGCTCGGCCTGGCCTAAAAATGACGGATGGCACACAATCAGGTAATCGGCAACCGGTGTACCATGCAGGTCCTGGTTTACCATATGCCCGATATATTCCGGTGCGAAGTAATAGGCCCCGTCAAAAGCGATGAATTCGCGCAGGGTGTCTGTCTCAACCCTGAAAATATAATTTCCGCCTGACTGAACCGTTGACATGGAACGGATATTCCCGCCATTACTCACATCCCAGACCTGGAGGTTCTGGCCATTCCCGTTCAGGGAGAACTCGGTAACATTGTTGGGGCCGGTGCCTGCAGCGGAGCGGAACAACATCTGCGATCCGGTCATCTTCAGCAGTCGCATGGCATTTAATTCAAGATAATTCAGGTATCCTACGGCACTCGACGAATTCCTGCTGAAAGCCAGGCTCAGGGTAATAACTGAACTCGCGGTATTAAAGGAGGCTGTCCCGGATTTCTCCTTTGCATAATTATCCTCAAACCCCCCGGTGATGCCGTCAATATCGATGTTCATCAGCGCGGTACCCTGGGCCGACACTTTAAAGGATGTATTTCCCACCGTTGAACGTCCGGCAACATCGGCAGTTACGGTAACCGGCTTTATATTGTCAATATTGGGAAAATTGAATGGATAGTCGCGCGACAGGGTCATATCGAAAAACTGCTGGTCCCACCATGCACGGCCTGACTTGATAAGATTTACATCATCCTTTTCATAAAATGCATAATCCTCAAAGTTGTTCGGTGTATAGGTTGGGGGCTTTAATGAGGAGCTTTCCTGCGTAATGCGTTTCCCGGCGCCGTTATCGACAGTAAGCATGTAGTATGTGCGGTCGGAATAGATATTCTTCTGATGGTGGAAGAGGTGGTCAGTTTTATTATAGCTCCACCTGTCGGGCGACTCCCCGTAAAAAAGCAGGTAATCTCCCGGGTCGAAGCGGCCGTCAGCTTCGCCGGATACAAAAATGGCGTTTTCCATCAGGTCGTCGGTACGTGTCGTGGCATTTGCTTCGGGAAGCATCCCTCCGCCATTGCCGAACACACGTATGTTCCTGGGATCGATCCCACCCACATCCACACCGGCCTTTTTCAGGTCATCATAGGTAATCCGGTAGATGCCATTGGCTCCGACGGCGAACTTATACCAGTTGCCCGAAGCCAGGACCGAGTTTGGGGCATAGCTCTGTTCTGACCTCAGCCGGTGACTCACCGGGTTGGTGACAATATCAGCTGAAAGGGTAAACGAAACAAGCCGTTCGATCAATCCTGTGGCGTGATTCCTGCGAAGGGGCAGGAGCGAAACCTGCCACGAGGGTATCTTCCTGGTAACCGAGAGCTCCTGCTGCAGAACGATCTCCGTGGGAATGAGATCCAATCCCCTTACTTTGTCAAGCTCTCTCTCCCCGAATGGTTCAAAAACCTCGTTGCTGATTGCCACACCGCCAACAGAATCATGACCGGGATCAAACGGGAATGAATGGACGAAAACCGGCAGCATGCCATACCCGGGACGCAGTGCAGACAGTGCGAATGATAAAACCGCCACATCTTCCGATTCACTGCTGATCACCCTGGGAGGATTCCATGAAATGGTGCATTTACGCTCCAGGCGCGATCCCTGTGTCATGCCGCTGAAGTGTGTCATGCAGGTGAGCAGGAGAACAAGGATGACCGGGATATAATGGTTTTTCTTATACATCTGAAGGTTCCAAAGTTAATTAAAGACAAACATTTAAGCACAAAAGTTGCCGCCGGAAAATAAATAAAGCATGAAACTATATCTTAACACCTTTTTTAACGTTAGCTGTTAGTTAATATTGTCGTCAACCATTTCAGGATATCCAAATATTTTGTAATATTGTAACCATTAATTAATCAGGACACAACAACCATCCATGATCAGGAAATTTGCGATTATCGTGTTGTTTGCATTTCCGTTTTTCATGGGAAGCGCCTCTGCACAAGATCCCGAGTTTTCCCAGTTTTATGCCAACCCCCTTTACCTCAACCCCGCCATGGCCGGCATTACGATCTGCCCCAGGGCGATAGGGAACTACCGCAACCAGTGGCCGAGTATCGGGAAGGCATTTACCACCTATAATTTTTCATACGATCAGTATGTCGATTTTTTACATGGCGCGCTGGGGCTCCTTGTCACTGCCGACCGGGCCGGGGGCGGAAACCTGAATACAACTGTTATCAGCCTGGTGTATGCCTACAAATTCAACCTTACCAGCCATTTGCAGGCCAGTGGTGCAGTGAAAGCGGGTTACCTGCAGAGACGGCTCGTTTGGGAAAACCTCCTTTTTGAAGATATGATCGACCCCCAGGGAGGGTTTGTCCTGCCTACGGCCGAAAAACCACCCGACAATTCAACTGTGGGTGTGCCCGATTTCTCGGCAGGCGTCTTTCTTGGTTATGATGAACTTGTTTACGGGGGAATTGCAGTAGACCACATGACCCAGCCTAAAATAGGTTTCTATAGTAACAACAACACCAGGCTGCCCATGAAAATTACCGCCCACATCGGCTCTGTTATAAGCCTGCGCACCAACGGCAGTGCCGACGAAGACCGTGAATTTTCAATTTCCCCCAATATTCTATACCAGCAGCAATTTAAGTTTCACCAGCTGAATGTTGGTCTTTACCTGACTGTTGATCCGTTTGTCGGCGGGCTATGGTTTCGTCATAATTTCGAAAATGCAGATGCAATCATCCCGATGCTGGGTGTTCATTATAAAAATTTACGTGTCGGGTACAGTTACGACTACACAGTCAGTAAGCTGAGAAGCGTGTCTGGCGGGGCACATGAAGTTTCGGCCTCATGGCAGTTTCCCTGTGTTGAAAAAAGAAGGCATGTCAGGGCAATAAAATGCCCGAGATTTTAGTTATTTGTTACGATGTTAAGTTTTTCTATTTCATTGGTCATCGCAAAGCTGCGTCAACTCATATAAATATTTGCTATTTTGGAGTAATTCGCGTAGGTTTGCAAAAATTTTCTACGGATGAAAATCAACAGATTATTTCAGGTAAGTGCCCTCGTTGCTTCCATCCTCCTGGTTGGAGCCTGCAAGAAAGAAGCTTCACGTTCCACCGGCTGGGAATACAACAATTCCAAGAATGGCGGATTTGAAGTCAGGCCGTTTGCTGACCAGCAGACCGGCCCCGGGCTTGTTTTCATTGAAGGTGGCACCTTCGCCATGGGCAGTACCCAGGACGATGTTATGTTCGAATGGAACAACTCCCCCAGGAGGGTAACCGTTGCCAGTTTCTATATGGACGAAACCGAGGTTCGCAACCTTGATTACCTTGAATACCTCTACTGGCTGAATCGTGTTTATGCAACCGACTATCCCGCCGTTTACCGCAAAGCCCTGCCCGACACACTGGTATGGCGCGATAAACTGGCCTACAATGAGCCCCTTGTGGAGTACTACTTCCGCCACCCGGCATACCGCAACTATCCCGTTGTGGGGGTGACATGGGTGCAGGCCAATGATTACTGCCAATGGAGGACCGACCGCGTCAACGAGATGATGCTCGTAAAACGGGGAATCCTCTCACTTGACCCCGCCCAGAAGAACGAAAACAACTTCAATACCGAAGCCTACCTGGCCGGACAGTATGAAGGACTCGTTGCCAAGGCTTTGCCCGATCTGAACCCGAATGGCACCGGTACACGCAAAGTAAAGATGGAAGACGGCATTCTTCTTCCGAAATACCGCCTGCCGACCGAGGCCGAATGGGAATATGCAGCACTTGGCCTTGTTGGCAACACACTCTATGAAAGGGTGGTTGAACGTAAAAATTATCCCTGGAACGGCAGCTATGTCAGAACCAACGAATCACGGTATTACGGAAGTTTCATGGACAATTTCAAGCGTGGCAAGGGTGACTACATGGGCGTTGCCGGCAACCTGAACGACGGTTCCGATGTTCCTGCAGCCTGCGGCTCATACTTCCCCAACGATTACGGCCTTTATAACATGGCCGGTAACGTTAGCGAATGGGTGCTCGACGTTTACCGCCCCCTGAATTCATTCGAAGTATCCGACCTTCGCCCCTTCCGCGGCAACGTGTTCAAAACACAGGTCCGCAATGCAACCGGAGCTCTCGAGGAAAAAGACAGCCTGGGTCATATTAAATACCGCGATATTACAACTGCCGAAGGGCTGAACCGCAAAAACTACCGCAAGGCCGACAACATCAACTACCTTGACGGCGACTTCGCCTCCAATGTTGACGGAACCAACTGGCTGGGCGGCAAGGATTCGAGCGCAACCAACCTCATGTATGAGTATGGAAAGAGTTCGCTCGTCAGCGACCATGCCCGTGTTTACAAGGGCGGCAACTGGAAAGACCAGGCCTATTACCTGAGCCCCGGCACACGCCGCTACCTGGATGAAAATGACGCTTCCGATGCCATCGGTTTCCGCTGCGCCATGACGCGCGTCGGCGGATCAATTGCCGGAAAGTGATTCATAACCTGAAAATTTAAACCCCGTTTCACTCACGAGACGGGGTTTTTTATTTATTTTGTCCTGACTTTATAAAACGACATGACTGATTTCGTTAAAAAAATCTATCCTCATTTTCTTGAACACCCCGCCATTTCAACCGACAGCCGGCAGGTTCAGCCCGGATCCCTGTTTTTTGCCCTGAAGGGAGAGTCGTTCAACGGCAACGAATTTGCAAAAACTGCCCTTGAAAAAGGGGCCGGGTTTGCTGTTGTTGACGAGGAAGCCTTTGCTGTAAGCGACAGGTATCTCCTTGTACCAGATGTGTTGGCCGCCCTCCAGGAACTGGCTTCCTTTCACAGGATGAAATTCAGTATTCCCGTAGTGGCTATTACCGGGACCAATGGAAAGACCACGACCAAAGAGCTTACCCATGCCGTCCTTGCCAGGAAATACAACACCCTGGCCACTATCGGCAACCTGAACAATCATATCGGGGTTCCCCTCACCCTGCTAAGGCTGAGTGGCGAAACCGGGATCGCCCTGGTCGAAATGGGGGCCAACCACCCGGGAGAGATCGCCCTGCTCTGCAAAATTGCCGGTCCCGGTTATGGTATGATCACCAACATCGGAAAGGCCCATCTTGAAGGGTTCGGAGGATATGAGGGGGTCATCCGGGCAAAAACCGAGCTGTACCATTACCTGCGGGAAACAGGCGGCTCCGTTTTCCTCAACGACATGGATGAACTGCTTAGGGAACATGCAAAAGGGATTGACCAAATCACCTATGGGGCCTCCCATTCCGGCCTTGCCGCCACCTGTGTGACTGCAGATCCCTACGCTGCCGTCCATCTCCGCTTCCCAGGCAACATTGAAACGGTCATCCATTCAAACCTGTACGGGGGGTATAACGGTGCAAACATAATGGCTGCTGCAACCATCGGTCATCATTTCGGTGTTCCCCCTGAAGAGATTAAAGCTGCGATCGAGGGCTACCAGCCAGGCAACAACCGCTCACAGGTTTCAAAAACCGACCACAACCTGCTCATCCTCGACGCCTACAATGCCAACCCAAGCAGTATGGAGGCCGCGCTGACCGCCTTTTCAGCAACTGCATATCCTGAAAAAACGGTCATTCTCGGGGATATGCTTGAACTGGGCAAAGAGTCGGACGATGAACACAACCGGATACTTGAGCTGACCGACAAGCTGGGGTTTACACGAATTTTCCTCGTTGGCCCAATCTTTACCAGGCTGAATACGAAACGCGGGAATATCTGTTTCCACGACAGCGGACTGGCGAAACTCTGGCTTGACCATCACAGGATCATCAACTCAACTGTTTTAATAAAGGGATCGAGGGGCATCAGGCTGGAAAGGCTGGTTGAAGTGCTCTAGCAGCTCGTAAAATAGGGGAATTTTACATTGTTCACATTTTAATGCCTGATTTTTATGGATTACCGGGTCATCGGATTAATGTCGGGAACCAGCCTTGACGGGCTCGACATCGCTTTTTGCAGCTTCAGCCCTGGTGATGACCGTTGGAGCTTTTCCATCGAATGTGCTGAGACCATCCCCTATCCGGATCACTGGAAGCATATCCTTTCGACGTTAGAATCGGCTTCGGCACTCGATTTCGTGACTGCCGACATTGAATATGGCCACCTTCTTGGGAGCCTTACCCGCGGATTTATCGAAAGACACAACATCCGGCCCGGTTTTATTGCCTCGCACGGCCATACCATATTTCACCAGCCGGATAAGCGCCTGACATGCCAGATCGGGAGAGGGTCAGCCATCGCCGCAGAAACAGGGTTGCAGGTCGTGTATGATTTCAGGTCGCTCGATGTCGCTCTTGGCGGCCAGGGGGCACCCCTGGTACCGGCGGGGGATAGACTGCTGTTCGGCGATTTCGGTTATTGCCTTAACCTCGGCGGTTTTGCCAATATTTCATACGACAAGGGAGATAGTCGGATTGCTTACGACATCTGTCCTGCCAATATCGTGCTGAACCACCTTGCATCCGGCACCGGCCATGAATACGATGAGGGTGGCCGGCTGGCCGAAACCGGAAAGGTAAATCCCCGTTTGCTCGGGAAATTAAATGCCCTCCCCTACTATAATCAGCCATTTCCAAAATCACTGGGCAAGGAGTGGGTGCTGGAACACATCCATCCGCTGCTGAAAAGCCGGGAACTGCCGGTAAATGACCTGCTGGCCACCTTTTCCGAACACGTTGCTCTCCAGGTTTCAAAGGCGGTGCAGGAGAGGGACTCAAAGATGCTTATCACAGGTGGTGGTGCATTTAACAGCCACCTGGTCAACCGGATCCGCCAACATGCCGGGTCGGAAATTATAATTCCTGACGATCTTACTATCAATTTCAAAGAGGCGCTGGTCTTTGCCTTCCTCGGTGTATTGCGCATGCGTAATGAGATAAACTGCCTTAAGAGTGTAACCGGGGCACGGGCCGGCTCATCCGGAGGCTCCATCTGCCGGCCCTTTTAATTTAATCCTGTTCTTATCTTACAGTTTTCCAAAATGACCTACCCAGAAACAATCCGATATCTTTTTGCTCAGCTGCCCATGTTTCACCGGGTCGGCGCCCAGGCATACAAGGCCGACCTGGACAATACAACCGCCCTATGCGGCATGCTTGGAAACCCGCAAAATTCCTTCCGTTCGATCCATGTCACGGGGACCAACGGCAAGGGCTCGGTTTCGC
>JBAXFZ010000045.1:0-15999 GCA_037139685.1 Bacteroidota bacterium | reverse complement strand
CACAGGATCTATTGCAGGCCTGGCTACTATAACTCCCTGTGCCGGATTTGTCCCGATGTGGGCGGCCCCCCTTATAGGGATTGCAGCGGGTGGCACCTGTTACCTTGCTGTCCAGTTGAAAAACAGGCTGAAATGGGATGACGCCCTCGATGTATGGGGGGTACACGGGATCGGCGGTGTGCTCGGTACTATTCTTCTCGGTGTATTTGCGCTGAAAACAATTAACCCTGCTGTAGTAACCAACGGACTCTGGTTTGGAGAGACCTCGTTCTTTTTCAAGCAGCTTATTACCGTCGTGGCAGCATCGGCATATGCCTTCATTTTCACCTACATCATGCTTGCTTTGATCAACCTGATTACGCGGGTCCGCGTTTCAGAAGTGGAGGAAAAGGCAGGACTGGATGTCGCCCTGCATGGTGAAAAAGCCTACGACGAAGGATCGCTCTGATCCTTTAACCCTCACCCACCCCCTGCAAATCCTCTCCATGGAGAAAGGTGATCAGGAGAATAACCAACCTGCCCCCTCCTTACTTTAACAATAAGGAGGGGTTCGGGGTGGGCCGATTAAAAAACCGTCATGTTAATCCGGACGGTTTTTTTTTGCACTTTTGTACCATCCAAATTTATGGGCATCCTGTTTTATAATCAGTAACAGGGATTTAATATATCGGAGATGAGGCAGTTTACAACCATTAAAGAAACCCGGGATTACCTGTCGGCCAAAGCGGGACAGGGAAGCAGTATCGGATTCGTGCCAACAATGGGAGCGCTTCATGACGGACATATTTCGCTGGTGAACCAGTCAAAAAAAGAGAATGACCTCACGGTTTGCAGCATATTTGTCAACCCCACCCAGTTTAACAACAGGGAAGACCTTGTTAATTATCCCCGGTCACTCTCCCGTGATTCAAAGCTGCTTGAAGAGGCAGGATGCGATGTGCTCTTCGCACCTGAAAATACGGAGATGTACCCTGAGGGTGAAACCGCCTCCATTGAAATTGAATTTGGGATGCTTGAAAAAGTAATGGAGGGTAAATTCCGCCCTGGTCACTTTTCAGGGGTGGCGACAATTGTTAAAAAATTATTCGACATTGTCAATCCAACCAGGGCCTATTTCGGGAAAAAAGATTTTCAGCAGTTGGCCATTATCAGGTTCATGGTAAAAACCCTGCAAATCCCGGTTGAGATAGTGGGTTGTGAAACAATAAGGGAGACCGACGGGCTGGCCATGAGTTCGCGCAACCTCAGGCTTACTATCGCAGAGCGACAAACCGCACCCATAATTTACCAGGTTTTATCGAAACTGAGAGAAAAAAGCGGGAAGTTTCCGGTCAGGGAATTGAAAGAATGGGCAGTTAAAAAAATCCAGGAGAACCCTGAGTTAAGGATTGAATATTTTGAAATCAGCGACAGAGACAGCCTGGTGCCGCTTGAAAACTGGAGCCACAAAAACAGGGCAATGGCATTTATCGCGGTTTTTCTTGGCGATGTCCGCCTCATCGACAATATTGAACTTTTTTTGTAATTTTGCAGCATGATGCAGATTCAAGTATTAAAATCGAAGATCCATCGTGCCACCGTCACCGAGGCCAACATCAACTATGTTGGCAGTATCACCATTGACGAGGAGTTGATGAATGAATCGAACCTGATTGAATTTGAAAAAGTGCAGGTTTTGAACATCAACAATGGTGAAAGGATCGAAACATACGTAATTAAAGGGGAACGCGGAAGCGGGACCATTTGTCTGAACGGGGCCGCAGCACGAAAATTTTTACCCAACGACCTGGTGATCATTGTATCATACGCCACGATGGATTTTGAAACTGCCAAATCCTTCAAACCATCCATTGCGTTTCCTGATGCCAACAACAGATTAAACAAGGGTAAAAAACCTGGGGAATGACTGAAATTCTGATTGAAGAGATGCCCCGGAAAAACAGGGCTGCCACCTTTATTAAATTTACACTTTTCCTTGGGCTGGGGCTGTTCATAATCTGGTTGTCGCTGCGCGGTCTTACGCCTGACGAGAGAACCCAGATTATCCATTCATTCAGGACAGCCAACTATAACTGGGTAATCCTAACCATCACCATGGGCATATTGAGCCATGTGCTGCGTGCGTTGCGCTGGATGCTCTTTTTCGAACCAATGGGTTATAAACCCTCCTTTAAAAACACCTTCTTTGCCGTCATGGTAGGGTATTTTGCAAACATGGCATTTCCCAGGCTTGGCGAGGTAACCCGGTGTGGCGTCCTGTCACGCTATGAGAAGATTCCCTTCAACAAATCATTTGGTACTGTTATTACAGAACGCACCATTGATATGATCATTTTTATCCTCCTGTTCTTTCTGATGGTAGCAACTCAGGCGGGTACAATCGGACATTACCTGAATACGAACATCTACCCAAAAGTGGCCGTTTTCTTTGCAGAAAAGTTCCAAAACCCGATATTTAATAAGGTTTTCCTGCTGTCAGTTGCCTTGCTGGTCCTCCTCTTTTTCTCGGCAATGTACCTGATGCGTAAAAAGATTGCCCGTTCAAGATGGTTTCAAAAAATAATGAGGTTGGTCCTTGGATTCTGGGAGGGGTTGAAATCGCTCAGCCAGATCCGCAAACCGGGGCTGTTTGTCTTTTATTCCCTGGCTATCTGGGCTTTGTACTTTTTTATGATCTATGTCTGTTTCTTCTGTTTTCCCGAAACGAGCGGGCTCTCACCCGGTGCAGGTCTCTCTTCCCTGGTGCTGGGTAGCGTAGGGATTATGATCACCCCCGGGGGAATCGGCCTGTACCCCGCCATCATCCAGGAAACATTGTTGTTGTATGGAATCACCCGCACAACGGGACTTGCTCTTGGGTGGATTTCATGGACGGCACAAACCACTATGATCCTGATGGTCGGAGGAATCTCATTAATTTTACTCTCATTCAATAAAGAAAACAATGGAAAGGCTTAACCAGATACGGTCAAAAATATATTCATGGGATCACCTTCAGCGCCAACTGGCACTCTGGCGATTTAAAGATAAAAAAATCGTTTTCAGCAACGGTTGTTTTGACGTATTGCACCTTGGCCATATCGAATATCTAGCCAAAGCCAGGGAACTGGGCCAAATCCTGATTGTGGGACTGAATTCCGACGACTCGGTGCGCCGCATCAAGGGGGCACACCGGCCGGTCAATAACGAAGAGGCACGCGCCGTTATCCTGGCTGCCCTGTCGTTTGTTGATGCGGTTGTTGTGTTCGACACCGACACCCCTATCGAGCTGATCAAGTTCGTGCAACCCGACATCCTGGTCAAGGGAAAGGACTATGAGGGCAAGGAGATTGTCGGATCGGATGTTGTGAAGGCCCGTGGCGGACATGTAGTGACCATCGAACTCACCAAGGGATACTCGACTAGCCACACAATTGAACTGGCACAGAAAGTGCACGTTTAGGCAGTTTCACCCCCCAGGGAGCCAGGTACCTTACGGAATTTCGCCATTTCGCTATTTCGCTATTTCTTTTTTTTATGTCCAAACTGAAAACAGCTTTTTTTTGCCAGAGTTGTGGCGTCCAGTCTCCAAAATGGATGGGCCGGTGCAATGCATGCGGCGAATGGAACACATTCGTTGAGGAGGTGATCCAGCGGGAGGATAAAGGAGCAATGACAGCCGGGATCAGGGATCCCCGCTCGGTAGCACCGGTGCGGATTTCAGAAGTAGTATTCAGCCATGAAGCGCGCATGAACACCCATGACCAGGAGCTGAACCGGGTCCTGGGAGGAGGCCTCGTAGCCGGGTCGCTCACCCTTATCGGCGGGGAACCCGGCATCGGGAAATCAACACTGATGCTCCAGGTAGCGATGAAATGTGCCGATCAGAAGATCCTGTACATCAGCGGGGAGGAGAGCGACCAGCAGATCAGGATGCGGGCGGAACGGCTCGGATTTAAAAACGAAAACTGCTATATCCTCACCGAAACAAATACAGAGGCGATATACAAACATCTGGAAGCGCTGAAGCCGGGAGTGATCATCGTCGATTCTATTCAAACGCTCCAGACCGACCTCATTGATTCGTCGGCCGGAAGCGTTTCCCAGATAAAGGAATGCGCCGCCGGGCTGCAAAAATATTCCAAGATCACAAACACCCCGGTTTTCCTCATAGGGCACATCACCAAAGACGGCAGCCTGGCCGGGCCCAAGATCCTCGAGCATATGGTTGATACTGTTCTGCAGTTTGAGGGCGACCGCAACTATGGATACAGGATTCTCCGTTCTCTTAAGAACCGCTTCGGATCAACCTCCGAACTGGGTATCTACGAAATGAACGACACCGGCCTGCGCGAGGTTTCAAATCCTTCGGAAATACTGCTCAGCCAGCGTGACGAACAGGTGAGCGGCATTACTATCGCCGCCATGATCGAGGGACAGCGCCCGATGCTGATCGAAACACAGGCGCTGGTAAGCAGTGCCGTTTATGGTACGCCCCAGCGCTCTACGACAGGTTTCGATGTGCGCAGGCTCAACATGTTGCTTGCAGTACTCGAAAAACGCAGCGGGTTCCGGCTCGGCCACAAAGATGTATTTCTCAACATTGCCGGGGGAATCAGGGTCGAAGATCCTGCCATTGACCTGGCTGTGGTCGCCGCAGTACTTTCGTCAAACCAGGACTCCCCTGTTGACTCAAAAACCTGTTTTGCAGCGGAGGTTGGGTTAAGCGGGGAGATCAGGCCCATTAACAGGGTAGAACAAAGAATTTCCGAAGCCGACAAACTGGGGTTCGGCCGTATCTTCATATCACGATACAATACAAAGGGGCTCGACGTGAAACGTTACTCAATCCAGGTCATCCCTGTAGCTAAAATCGAAGAGGTTTACAGGAAACTGTTCTCCTGACTTTCCAGGATTTCTCCCCCGCCTATTGAGCAGGAGAATCGCCAGACTCCAGTTCCTTCAATATCCTGTTAACGTCGCCTTCGGTTGCCGAAAGTTTGTTTTTGCATATCCTGATCAGGAGGGCCGCACGTTTTACCTTTTCCGACAGTTCGTCAACGGAGATGTCTCCTCCCTCTATTTCAGAGACTATTCCCTGCAGTTCTTCGAACGCTTCTGTATAATTTGGCTGCTCCTTCATGGCTGTTCAGTTTTATGGATGGTTCTTGTTTCACTGGTAATTTCTCCGTCAGTAATAATTGTTTTCAGGATGGCTCCCTCAGCAACAGTTCCGACACTTTTCAGGACCCTGCCGTTCACTAGGGTTATGCTGTAGCCCCGGTTCAGAACATTCACCGGGTTCATCAGTTCGATATTCTTCTCAATCGCAGCCACCCTGCCGGTTTCAACAGCTATCACCTTGCCGGTTTCATTCCGCATCCCGGCTTTCACCAAGGAAATAGCTGCACTGCCTGCCGACAGAATCCGCTCAGAGCCCCTTTCAAGCAGCGGGATATTCCCATCGACGATCCAGAAATTATGGCCAATGACCCTATTCACATCCTTTCTGAAATTGTACACCACCTCCCCTATTTGTCTCGTTCGGTCACTAATTATGGTTTTTATGCCCCTATTCATTGCCGAAAATGCTTTTTCATGATCTTCGCCTTTTCGCTGCACGAAATAGCCTGTTTGCTGAAACAGGGAATTGAATTCATGACGGAGGTTGTTCCTGCGGGTTGCCAGGCTGGCAACTGTCACCGATTTAAAGTACCTGACAACATTCAGCATGCTGAATTTCTCATCCCTTATCCTTGCCAGGATTCCATCTGTGATTGATTTCTGCGCACTCTGCAGCGGCACCGAAAAGTTATGGAACTTCTGGATCAGGAAATCGGCCAGTTCGGTCGGTGTGATCGCATTCTTGTAGGCGATCATTTCAGCAACGGTTTCATTGGTCGAATGCCCGATTCCAGTTATCACCGGGATCGGAAATGTGGCGATCTGCTTTGAAAGTTCGTAATTATTGTAGCAGGTAAGGCCCACATCCCCCCCGCCTCCGCGGATGATCGCCACCGCATCGAAATGGTGCTTTACCCTTTTAATGCGGCTTAACTGGTTTATTATGGATTCTACGGCATGCTCTCCCTGGAGCAGCGAGGGAAACAGCATGTAAAAGAAATGATAGCCCCAGCCGTTGCCATCGATTACATTCCTGAAATCGGAGTATCCCTTGCTTGTCTGGACAGAAATGATGGCGATCCTTTTGGGAAGCACGGCCAGCTCCAGCGCCTTGTTCGTGCTGAAAATCCCCTCTTTCCTAAGTCTTTCAATAGTCTGCTGTTTCTCTTTTTCGAGTTCCCCAAGCGAATAGGAGGGGTCGATATCAAGGATCGACAAACTCAGTCCATGCAACGGGCTGAAGCTGATCTTCGCACAAAACAGGATATTGATTCCGCTTTTCAGCGGTTCATGCAATACATTGAGGAAGTTGCTGTTGATCCGTTGAAAGTCATCTTTCCAGATTGTAGACCTGATTTCGGCTACAATTTTGCCATCGGATTTCTCTACAAGATCGGGGTAGCAATGGCCGGATTGAGGGTAGAGGTTTAATTTATTCATCTCGGCCTTAATCCAGAATGAACTGGTATAACGGTCGGCCAGCGTTTTTTGAATACTTTTCGTGACCTCCGACAGGGAAAATATTGTCCGATCGCTGACTTTTTCCGGCATCTTCAAACCAATGACTAAATGACTCCCAAACGTTTCAGTTCCCAGAAACACCTTGCCGTTGCCGAAATATCAACTGCAGCGTTATGCGCCTCCTCAAAATCGGCACCAAATAACTTATAGTGCAATTCAGACAGTTTTGGCCATTTGTTGCCGTACGGGCCCCTGATGGCGCAGTAATCTACCGTTCCGAGCATGGTGCATATTTTTTTCCTGGAGGAGGTATGATCCGGCATACTGTTTCTCAGGAATTCAGCACCCAGTATCTTCTCGTCAAAACTCATGTTGTGGGCCACCAGGTATTCCGTTTCCCCGATCAATAATTGAAATTCCGACAAAACCACCGGCAACCGCTTTCCATCCTCCAGGGCCATCTCGGTCGATATCCCGTGAATCCTGGATGCCTCGGCGGGAATTGTAAAACCTTCGGGCTTAATGATGTAATCGCCGCCTGATATTTTATTCCCGTTTTTATCATAAAACAGCCAGGCCAGCTGGACCATACGGGGCCAGTTCCGCAGATCGGTTACAGGGGCCTTCCAGTTTTTAGGCAACCCGGTTGTTTCGGTGTCAAAGAAAAGATACATAATAGCTGGTAGTTATGGGTTGGAACAAATTCATTATTGTCATGCTAAATTACATAATTCCGACGGATGAAAAAAATGGGGACCGGAATGAGGTTATTGACACATGGCCCTTGCTGGGCGCTTGTTTTATGATACTCTTGCCGCCCGGATGATATCGGCAAAAATGCCGGATGCCGTGACATCGGCCCCTGCCCCGGCGCCTTTGATCACCAGTGGCTGGTGCTGGTAGCGGTTGGTATAAAACAGCACAACGTTGTCCTTCCCATATAGGTGGAACAAATCGTGCTCCCTGTTAATATGTTGCAACCCGACTGAGGCTTTCCCGTTTTCGAGCGAGGCGACAAACTTCAGTTTACAGCCCTCTTCGTTTGCATTTTGGTAGAGTGAAAGGAAATGTCCCTCATGGTTTTCCATCTCCCGATAGAAATCTGCCACATCTCCCTGCATGCACTCAGGGGGAAGGAAGGAATTGTTTGTGATCTCCTCCATCTCCATCCTGATACCTGCTTCACGCGCCAGGATCAGGATCTTCCTCATCACATCGATTCCGCTCAGATCAACCCGGGGATCAGGTTCTGCATACCCTTCGTCCTGTGCTCTTTTAACTATCCGCGCAAAAGGGAGGGAGCCGTCGTAATTGTTGAACACAAAATTGAGTGTCCCCGAGAGTACTGCTTCTATCCTGTTCACCTTGTCACCGCTGCGCATCAGGTCATTAAGCGTGCCGATGATCGGCAAACCGGCACCTACATTGGTTTCAAAGAGATAAGAGGTGTTGTATTCCCGTGCCAGATCCTTCAGCAATTCGAAATTTGCAAATGGCGAGGAACTGGCGATTTTATTGCAGGCGACTACAGCAACGCTTTTTCTTAACAATGATGCATAGTATCCGGTAACGGTTTCACTTGATGTTACATCCACAAAAACAGAATTTCTCAGGTTTTTCATCCTGATGAAGGCAATAAAATCGTCGGAGTCCATGGTCATCCCGTGGCTCAGCTGTTCCTGCCAGTTAACCAATTGAATACCATTTTCATCCACCACCATTTTCCTGCTGTTGCAGATTCCCACGACACGCAGCTGCAGCCTCAGGTTATCAAGCAAATATTGCTGCTGCTCAAACAACTGGCTCATCAGCCGGCTGCCCACATTTCCAACACCGGTAACAAACAGGTTCACCTGTTTTATGGCAGTCTCAAAAAATTCCTCATGCAGCACATTGACAGCCTTTTTAACATCAGCAGTACTGATGACAGCTGATATATTCTTTTCGGAGGATCCCTGGGCAATTGCCCTTATATTCACACTGTTGCGCCCGAGAGCCCCAAACATTTTTCCGCTTATCCCGGTATGGTTTTTCATGTTATCCCCGACCAGGGCGATGATGGACAATCCAGTTTCAAGTTGCAATGGTTCAACCCTGCCGGCAAGTATCTCGTTGACGAATTCTGCATCCACAGCCTTCCTGGCCTTTTCGGCATTTCCTTCATCAATTGCGGCACAAATGGAGTGTTCCGACGAACTCTGCGTAATCAGGATCACATTGATTTTCTCTTCCGACAATGCGGCAAAAAGCCTCCTGGAGAAGCCGGGTATCCCAACCATCCCGCTGCCTTCAAGGCTAAGGAACGCCATTTTCCCGATGCTTGATATACCCCTCACCATGTTGCTGTTTTCCGAAACATTGTTTTCGATCAGTGTACCGTAATCATCGGGTGAAAAGGTATTTTTTATCCAAACAGGTATTTTTTTATTCATGACCGGCTGAACTGTAGGCGGATAAATAACCTTGGCACCAAAATGCGACAGTTCCATTGCCTCCTTATAGGAAATATAGGGAATGGCCTTTGCATGGGTCACCATGCGCGGATCGGCCGTCATCATACCACTCACATCGGTCCATATTTCAAGAACCGCTGCATCAGCTGCCGCAGCGAGCAATGCCGCTGTATAATCGGAACCTCCCCGCCCGAGGGTTGTCGTCACGCCATAGGGGTCAGAGGCAATAAACCCGGGGATAATATACAAGCCGGCAGGCTTTTGATCAAGATATTCCGCGAGTTTCACCCTGATGAGTTCGGTGTCGGGGCTCGCAAATCCAAATTCCGAATCGGTTTTTATAATTTCGCGTGCGTCAACCCATAGGTTTGAGATATCTCCCGCTTTACAGGCCTGGGAAATAATCATGGAGGAAAGTAGCTCTCCATAACTGACAAGACTGTCCTGGGTCCTGGCTGAAAGCTCCCGGAGTAAAAAAACAGCCTCACAGATCCGGCCGAGCTCGCTGCATCTTTCTATTACCACGTTTAGCAGGTCTCTTTGCCCGTTAACAGGCAGGAGTTCCCTTACTACCTGCTGATGGCGCTCCCCGAACTCTGTGAGTTTTTCCCTGTATCGCCTTTCGTGTGTTGCTGCCAGTGTACCTGCCTCTATAAGCAGGTCTGTTGTTCCACCAAGGGCCGACACAACAACGATTGTTTTATCTTTAAGGGCTGCATGTCTCACAATATCAATTACTTTACGGATATTCCCCGCATTGGCTACCGAAGTGCCCCCGAATTTTAATACCTGCATAATTGTCTCCTGAAATGAAGTGCAAATATAGAAATATAAACATGTGTAAGGTTATTGATAGCTGAAATCGAAATGATAAACGAAAAATCCTTTGCATCCATGATTTTCAATTTCCTTACCTTTGCCAATGAAATCATCCTATAAAATCAAGGATATGCCATTTCTCCCAAAGTTATTTATTACCTCTGTCGCCATTTTGCTTGCCGGTTATCTTTTACCAGGCATTCATGTCAGTACCTTCTGGACAGCACTGCTTGTCGCTTTGGTCCTAAGCTTCCTGAATCTCTTCCTGAAACCCCTGATGGTTATTCTAACTATTCCCTTTACCATTCTCTCTTTTGGCTTGTTTTTACTTGTGATCAACGCACTAATAATCATGATTGCCGGTGCATGGGTCAAGGGGTTTGTGGTCGATGGTTTCTGGTGGGCACTGATTTTCAGTATTTTGCTATCAATCATTTCATCCTTATTGGAAAAATTAGTCACCCACGATGAGACCACGCGTAATTTCTGAGAAAAACGAATTAATCGCGACCATCCTGCGTTGCCAGTGGTGCCATGTTGCAATGACCGATCTCGGGGGGAAGCCCTATCTCCTCCCCATGAATTTTGGCTATAAAGATGATGTCATTTACCTGCATGGGGCCAAGGATGGAAAAAAGATCGATATTCTCAAACAAAATCCGGATGTCTGCATAAATTTCACCACCGATCAGCAGTTAAGGTATCAGAATGAACATGTGGCCTGCTCGTGGAGCATGAAATACCGGAGTGTGCTCTGTTACGGACGAACTGAATTTATCCTGGATCCCGATGAAAAATCAGCAGCCATGCATCTTGTCATGTCACAATATACAACAGGGGAATTTAAGTTCAACCCGCCGTCGATCAGGGAGGTGAATGTCTGGAAGATCAGGGTGGAGAAATATGAAGGGAGGGCTTATGGGTATTGAGCAATGTATACAATGCAGGCAATGCATACAATGCATACAATGCAGGTAATGCAGGGTTGATTATGTTTTGGGAACAGGTGCGGGTATGGCTGTTGGCCGGTCGGGGTTATTTCAGTTTAATGATCACGCCGATGTTTGCCTGGGTTGAATTATATCCCAGTTCCCCGTTGATCCCGATCGTCTTTGTGAAGAAATAGGAGGCTCCAACGAAAAACCCAAAATAGGGGTAAACAGGAGTATATCCGTGATTCCCGGGCTGGCTTCCGAGGGTATGGGCACAGAACCCTATTCCCACCGGGATTCCTCCATAGGTATCGAGTCCGTCAACATCCCACCCGTAGTGATAGGCTGAACGGGCAGCCACGAAAAAATTGGTCCATGACTCCTTCCAGCCATCTCCAAAATGGTGCCAGAAGGATGAACAGGTAAATTCACCGCCCAGTGTTATGACACCCGGTCCTACATCCCACATCCCGGTTTCACAGGAAATCTTTTCTGCAGGGCCTATCCCCAGCCCGTTTCCAAAATAATGGGCTCCGGAGCCGATTCCGATATTAATGGTCCAGGTTCCGAGTTTGACAGGGTCAAGCGGGCCCTGGGCATTTGCATTCAACTGGGTGATGAACAAGCTGACAAGTGTCAACAACAACATCTGCAATGATCTTCTCATAATTTTTCGTGTTGGTTATAGGTAAACGACAAAAATTGATGAATTGATATACGGGGTTCGTATTTTTCATTTAACACCCTGCGCTCTCTGATATTTTCACACCCCTGTACCGGGCGAGCTCCTGTATAGGACAACCCGGCTGCAGGCCAGTCCGAATCCCCACCCCAGGGCGCCACCCGCAGCCCATCCGGCAACAAGGTCCAACGGATAATGGACTCCCAGGTAGATTCGCGTATAAGCCCTGAAAAACGCCCAGAAAAGGATCAGCACGGTAAAATACCGGTACCGCCCCATTAACATCCTGACCAGGAAAATGGCAATGGCCATGCTGGTGGAGGCATGCGCCGAATAGAACCCGTATGGCCCGCCAGTATACCCTGCCACCGTGTGAATCCCCTCCAGGCCGGGCTGGTGGGTCGGACGCGGACGAGCCACCCAATCCTTGACCAGGTTGGAAAGCTGATCACTCGCCGCTACCATGAGTGCGGCAAAAAGGATAATCCATAATGATTGCCACTTATAGCGGCGGATAATGGCATAGAGAAAAAACAGGAACAGGGGTATCCAGGTCACTGTCCAGGTTCCGTAATACATGACCGGGTCGAAAAAAGGACAATGTAATCCGTTAAGGAACAGAAAGAGAGAACGGTCGAACGAAAGCAGTGTTTCCAGCATTTTAGTCAAGGTGCCAATTGGGAAACAGGTCCCGCGTGAGAGGTAACGTTCGTTACACCTTACGGTTTAACTCTTCCCAGAGGATCTTCTTTAGTTTTTCCAGCCCGGTTTGCTGATGTGATGAAATAAAAACGTGCGGTATATCCGGCAAATCCTTTTTCAGTTCATCCAGGATTTCATCATCGGCAAGGTCTGATTTTGTAATTGCCAGGACGCGGTATTTATCCAGCAGTTCAGGGTTGTATTGTTCCAGTTCATGAAGCAAAATCTGGTATTCCTTCATGATATCCCTGGTATCGGCCGGGACCATGAAGAGCAGGGCGGAATTCCGTTCGATATGCCTCAAGAATCTCAATCCCAATCCTTTACCTTCGTGGGCTCCTTCGATAATCCCGGGAATGTCGGCCATGACGAATGATTTTTGCCCATGGTACCTTACAATTCCCAGGTTTGGGACCAGGGTGGTAAAGGGATAGTCGGCAATCTGCGGTTTTGCAGCCGAAATTACCGAAAGGAGGGTGGATTTCCCTGCATTTGGAAATCCAACAAGACCGACATCTGCCAGCAGTTTCAGTTCCAAAACCTTCCAGAATTCAAGTCCGGTCTCACCTGGCTGGGCAAACTTGGGTGCCTGCCTTGTAGGTGTTTTAAAGTGATCGTTACCCAAACCTCCGCGGCCACCGGGAACAAGCACATGAGTCTGCCCCTCCTCGGTGATCTCACATTCAAATTCGCCGGTTTCGGCATCCCGGGCAATCGTACCCAGCGGAACATCAACAATTACATCCCTTCCATTGGCGCCGTGCATGAGCTGTTTGGAACCGGCTCCCCCATGTTCTGCCTTGAGATGCTTTGTAAACTTCAGGTGAAGCAGGGTCCAGAACTGGCTGTTCCCCTTGAGGATAATATGTCCTCCCCGGCCTCCGTCACCTCCGTCGGGACCTCCATGGGCATTGGTGCGGGTACGCATAAAATGCCGTGACCCTGCCCCCCCGTTCCCGGAAGCACAGTGGATTTTCACATAATCAACGAAGTTCGATTCAGACACAGGGAATTTGGATTTTAGATTTTTTTTACTCTGCTTAATTATTTCAATCGGTGTTTATCACGGAGCAGAGCTGTTCAAAAATATCTTCGATTGAACCTACTCCATGAACCTCCTGGTACAGCTTTTTACCAACATAATAGTCGATCAGCGGTTTAGTGTGATGGTGGTACTGAACCAGCCGGTTTTTAATCACATCTTCCGTATCATCTTTTCTTCCCTGCTCCTGCGCGCGGTTCAGCAGGCGCTTGACCAGCTCTTCCTCGTTTACCTCAAGGGCAAGCACAAGGGAAACGAATTCAGCATGTTTTGCCAGCATCTGGTCGAGCTCCTGTGCCTGTTTCAGCGTGCGGGGGAAGCCATCAAGGACAAATCCCTTTACAGTGCTGTTATTGACAAACACCGACTCCATGATTGCGATCAGGAGATCATCGGAAACAAGCTGACCTGCCTCCATTACAGCCTTTACTTTCAGCCCCAGCGGGGTTCCCTGGCTAACCTCTGACCTGAGGATGTCGCCGGTGGAAACATGTTTCCATCCGAACTTTTCGGCAATTTTAATGGCCTGGGTTCCTTTTCCTGCACCCGGAGGGCCAAAGAGAATCAAGTTAAACATACGGTTATTTATTTAGGGTGACTGGAAGTCTTTAAACCGGTTAACCAGTTTAAGAACCCATAGCGTCACGAGGTTTGCATGTTCACAGTGACAGGACCGAAGAATTGGGTTCTCATTCAATCACCCATCCTCAATTCATCAGATCATTTCACAATCTGGTAGATATCGGGGAGGTTTCTCCCATACCCGTTGTAATCAAGGCCATAGCCTACGATGAAAACATTGGGAATCTCCATGCCGAGGTACTGGATTGTGAAATCCTTTTCGAATGCGTCCGGTTTAAAACAGAAGCATGCAAGGCTTACATCAAGCGGATTTTTTTCATTGATATCCTGCAGCAGTTTATGCACTGTGATACCGGTGTCCACAATATCCTCAACCACTATGATATGACGGCCCGACAATTCTTCACCAACCCCTATCAGCTCTTTCACTTTCGAAGTTGTGAGCGTTCCGTCATAGGAGGCAAACTTGACAAAGGAGATTTCACAGGGGATCGTTAGTTTGCGCATCAGGTCGGAGGCGAAAATAAAAGAACCATTCAAGATAGCTAACAGCAGCGGGTTCTTTCCCGCGTAATCACGGTTTATTCCATCAGCAACCTTCTGTACGGCCGTTTCTATTTCATCCCTGCCGATAAATTTTTCAAAAAACAATTCCTTGACCTGTACCTTTGTCATAATCAACCAAATGTTACTTTTATGCAAAAGTAGTCAAAATATTCTAATTTTGCCCTGAAACAAGTAACCGACGACATCATGGATCCCAAAGTGAGCATTATAATGGGCAGCACCTCCGACCTGCCGGTCATGGAAGCAGCCGCAAAATTTCTCAATGACATGCAGATTCCCTTCGAGATTAATGCCCTTTCGGCTCACCGCACCCCGGAAAAGGTGGAAGAATTTGCAAAGAATGCCCGGCGGCGAGGCATACGGGTCATCATAGCGGCTGCAGGAATGGCAGCCCATCTCCCGGGAGTGATCGCCGCCATGACCACCCTGCCTGTAATCGGGGTTCCCATCAAAGCCTCGCTTGACGGGCTGGATGCACTCCTGGCAATCGTACAGATGCCTCCCGGAATCCCTGTTGCTACCGTTGGCATCAACGGGGCACAGAATGCCGCGATCCTCGCCACGGAGATCCTCGCAGTCGCAGACGAGGAGCTGCACCTGAAAATGACAGCTTTCAAGGAAGATCTGAAGGTAAAGATCACCAGGGCAAATGAAGAATTGAAAGCAGTTACCTTTGAATACAGGGTTGTTTAAAATGAAAAAAAATCTGTTTATCGCCTTTGAGGGTATCGACGGATGCGGAAAAAGCACCCAGGTTAAATTACTCGCCGACTACCTGAAACAGGCAGGGCATAAAGTGTATTCCACCTGCGAACCCACCCGGGGCCCTGCCGGCTCGGTCATCAGGGATATCTTCAGCCACAGGACAGAAGCCGATCACCGCACCATTGCAGGGCTTTTTGTTGCCGACAGGCTCGACCACCTGCTGAACAAAACAGATGGCATTCTGAAAAAACTTGAAGATGGCTACACGGTAATCACCGACCGGTATTATTTCTCCTCGTACGCCTACCATGGCACCCACATGTCGATGGAATGGGTAATCGAAGCCAATTCCCTGAGTGCCGGGCTGCTGCGCCCCGATATTAACATTTACATCGACATTACTCCTGAAATCAGCATGAAACGGCTTACCGAAGGAAGAAGTTCGATGGAACTCTATGAGACAATTGAAAACCTGACAAAGGTGAGAGCCAAATATTTTGAAGCTTTCGAACTGCTAAAGGCCGAAGAAACCATCTTTTCAACAGATGGAGACCGTCCGCCCGAAAAAATTGCGGAAGATATATGGAAGAAGATTTCACTCATTTGATTTCCAGAAATCTCTCCCTGAATTCATTAACGACAAATTATCCCCCGGGTATCAGTATTGTTTTTGTACTGTTTTTTTCCTGATTATCATCAGCCCGTCCCTTAATGGCAGCAGCATATTTTCCACGCGATCGTCATTCTGTACAAACTCATTGAACCTGCTTATCCCAAGGGTGTCTTTATCCATTTTACCGGTATCGGCAAGCACCTTCCCATTCCACAATACATTATCGGCGATCAGAAAACCGCCCTCGCGAAGTCGCGGAAAAACAAGGTGGTAATAATTCAGGTAATTGGGTTTGTCAGCATCAATAAAGACCAGGTCCCATGTTTCATCCAGTTCAG
>JBAXFZ010000044.1:0-16129 GCA_037139685.1 Bacteroidota bacterium | reverse complement strand
GCATTTAGCCGGGGGCTGTTCGTGGACACAGACGACATCTACTACCGCCCGGTCTTCATGGTCGATATGATTGTTGAAAACCACCTCTTCGGAACTCATCCGTGGGGCTATCACCTGTTCAGCCTGGTGTTTCATGTGCTTTCGGTTGTGCTGCTCTTCATTTTCCTGAAAAAGATAAAGATCCCGGAACGAACGGCGCTGCTGCTGGCGCTGCTCTTTTCCGTTCATCCTGTGCTGACGCAGGCGGTGGCGTGGATTCCCGGCAGGAACGACCTGCTCCTGATGATCTTTTTCCTGGCCACGCTGATTTTCGCCACAGGGTACTACCAGGGTTCAAAACTGTACCTCTTCGCAGCGCAGTTCGCGACTTTCCTGCTCGCCCTGTTTACCAAGGAAACGGCTGTCATCATCCCGGTGATCACCCTGCTGGTGCTGCGATATGCGTGCGGCGTCAGGTATGCAAAGATGGTGCCCATGTTTGTCTCCTGGCTCGTTGCACTGCTGATCTGGTATGCACTGAGGGCCTCCTCCGAGCCATCCTACCAAGGACTGCTCTTCAGGGAGATGGTTCATTCAGGGATTGCAAGGATACCCGCCATCCTCCAATACCTTGGCAAAATATTTTTCCCGGTCAACCTGGCTGCTGTCCCCCGTTTTGAAGACATCACCCTGCTATGGGGATCTGTAGCTGCCGTTTTTTTGGCAGCGCTGGTAATCGTATCAAAAAGTTACAAAAAGCCGCTTGCCATCATCGGGGCGCTGTGGTTCCTGCTCTTCCTTCTACCGGTGCTCACCGTGCCTAAACAGCTGAACGACCAGGTGTACGAGCACCGCCTGTACCTGCCCATTATAGGGATACTGCTGGTGCTGAGCCAGACAATTCTCTTTTCTGAAAAATGGAAGAGGAAAAACATCCTGATGGTATCATCGGGCGTTCTGGTGATTTTCTTCATCACCTCGTTCATCAGGCTCGATTGTTACCACGACCGGCACATCTTCTGGGACCGCGCCGTTGCCGATGCTCCTACCTCAGCATTTGCAAAGCTTAACCAGGGCATACAGGCGAAAGACTCCCTGCTCCGTGAGCGTTATATACGCCAGGCTTACGCCCTCAGCCGGAGCGAGATGCTGGTGAACTACTGGATGGGGATCATGGCCGAACGAAACGGCAAAACCGACTCTGCTGTGTGGTTTTACAGGAACGAGCTGGCATATTCAAACTTCCCCGACCTCTATTTCAACCTTTCGGGGTGCCTCTTCAAGCTTAACAGGCTCGACAGCGCAGCCTTTTACCTGTCGAAAGGGGTAAACCTCGATCCCACGAAAACCAAGGCCGTGAAGGTCCTGGCGGAGGTCTATTTTAAACTCGCGGAGTCGGCCTACGGCCGGCGGAAATTTGACAGTGCAGCCTGCTATCTCAGGCAGGTGACGCAGTTCGACCCGAAAAACGAACAGGCCAGTCACAACCTGGCCATGGTTTTATTCCAGACCGGTCGCCGCCCCGAAGCGCTCCGGGTCGTTGAAAACATGCGGCTGAACGACATCCCCGTTTCACGTGACCTGGCCGAGTTGTCAAAATGAACCGGTCCACGATCAAAAAACATGTTTCCATCTTGTTAAAACCTCCCCTTCCCATACAGGGCAGGGAGTCCGTTTACCGGCAGGTGAAACATGAAATATTTTGGCGGAGGAATGGATGAGGATAAACATCCGATAAATCTTTAATTCGATGCATTGCAATTGTACCGGTAAATTTGAATTTTAATGTAAATCTGAATATTTTTCCCCAGGCACACTCAATTTCTCATTATTATGTACATTTATGATGATTTTCCGGGCAGGGGTCATATGATGGCCATCCCGGTAAAACAGGCCACCTCAAGATGTCTGATATTTACAGGCTTCGGCGCCTTCCGGGCGCCATGCTCCCGGCCATTTCGCCGGCAGGTAATTCAAGTAAATATATTTTGCCCCTGTATTCCGGGTGCAACCAGCTGGATTTCAAACCCATTCCAAATATCATTCACTCAGGAAATCATGCTTAGCGGTATTTCAACCGAAATTGAAAATGGAGTCTCACCTGTATAACCGGCTTTAATCTATATTAGAAACAAATATGAAGGCAGAATACAAACATGACAATTCATTCGGGCCCGTAGGAGCGACAGCCGGGGTTATGGTCTTCGTTGCAGGGGTGATCCTGGTCTTTTTCCACCTGACTGGGATCATATTAATACTGACCGGGGCCTTTGTCGGGTTTTCCTCATCAAGTACAATCCTCGATTACGATAACCGGCGGATCATGTTTTCAAATAATATTTTCGGCATCATAAAAACCGGGAAATGGATCCTTATCGAGCCAGGTATGAAATTAGGGATAAGGGAATCAAACCAGGCATACAGGGCATACAGCCAGGGGAACCGGACCCTTGATTTAACGAGGAATGACTTCAGGATATTCCTGGGCGATGCCGGGAATAAAGAAATCATGGTGGTGAAAAAATGCGAATCGCTTTATGCTGCGCGTGAAGAGTGCAAAAGAATGGCGGCAAGCCTGGGCATAAAACAGCTGTGAAGCCCATTCCTGGCTTTTTACGAATGCGCCAGGCCGGGACCAGGGAGAACCATCCCGGCAAAATGAAACAACACGGAAAATGACTGAGTTCTGGGATGCAAAATTCAAAGAGGAAATTGAAGGTATTGAAATATCAAAATCCGCGACAGAGCAGGCAAAATCGGAAAACGGGTTTGATATCAATATTTTCCACGGTTCCGTGACAGCAATGCCTTTCGACGGTAAAGAATATGGCTGGATTTTTTGCTACGCCCTGCTTCATCTGTTAAACAAACCGGAGAGGAAAAGATTTATCAAATGCGTTATGACCAGTTGAGGCCCAACGGATAAATGATTTTTACGGTTGTTTCAATAAATGCTGTCATATTCGGAAAGGGCAGGCTGTTAAGCAAAAACAGGTATGAGATCATGAAGGGATTAGCTGTCTTCTTCTATGATTCTGAATATGTAAAACAGGAGTTTGCCGGTTTCGCGCTGATTGATTTTAATGAAATGGATGAGCCGATCAAACACATGGATAATGAGCCTCCGCTGAAGTGTATTTTAATAAAATGCAGAAAAATTACGGCTGCATCTGACCTCATAATCTCAGTATTGAAATAAAAGGACAATCATTCATTTAATCCACACTGGTTAAAACTGTCAAGAATGAAAAATAGATCATTGAACCAGAAGATGAGAATTCTCATTCTCCCCGCCTTGCTCTTTGTAATGGCGATCCCCTCAATCGCACAGTTGCCGGTAAGCTGGTGCGATAACGAGTATCATACGAACCAGGGCTATTACTTTGATTTCAGCACACCGCCTGACAGCTCGGTTTACTTTATAATCCCCGAAATAAACCAGCCGGGGAATACCTGGCAGAGAGGGACCGTGAACAAACCCTATTTCACTTCAGGATCGCCGGGGCCCAGGGCGCTGGTAACCGACAGCATTAACCCCTACCCTGCGAACAACCGGTCATCGTTTTCCTTCACGGTAATCAACTGCCAGGGATTGCATCCCCCGGGCGGCTATACTGCCCTGCTCCTGCAGTTTTCCTATTCCGTCAATGCTGACTCCCTGAAGGATGGCGGAACGGTTGAAATCTCACATAACCACGGGCTGTCATGGACAAATGCCATTTATGACACCGGGCATGTTATGAATGTCAGTGGTTTTTACTCTGGTGACGATATAATCAGCAGCCTTGGAAAACCCGGTTTTACAGGCAACCGAAAGGGTGCATTCGCCGGTATCTGGTTCAAGCCTGCATATTCTCCCGATGCCGACACGATGATCTTTAAGTTTACTTTCGGCAGTGATTCGATACAGACAAATAAAGACGGGTGGATGGTGAGCAGCATTTTCATTCGTCCTTTCTATGAAGGGATTGACGAAAAATTCAAACCTGACCTGATTACTATCTTCCCCAACCCGGCAACATCCGGGGTGTTTATCAGGATAAAAAGCCGGTTAACACCAAAATCCAGGATCAGACTGGAAAACAGCCTGGGACAGGTTGCAGGGGAGTTTGTTGCTGATCAGCAGCTAATGCGGCTGGATCCGCCGGTCCCCGGAGTTTACCTGGTAACCTATGATGACGGGATATTCTACACTGTTAAGAAACTGATTATTTCCAGGCCTTAATGAATGGCAATCAATTTATTCCGTTATGATTGCCCTAACTTTGCATCAAACCTGAAGCATGAAAAAGTTCATCCCGCTCCTTTGTTTTTTCCTTGTCCATTATTCCACCTGGTCACAATGGAGCTGGCAAAACCCGCGTCCCCAGGGCAACGCGCTGTGTTCGGTTTGTTTCACCAGTCCCGCCACCGGTTATGCGGCCGGCGATGCCGGGACGATCATCAAAACAACCGACGGGGGCACATCCTGGACTATTTTATCGATAAGATCGGTCCATACCTTCAATTCGGTTTTTTTTACCGGCAGCGATACCGGGTATGCCGTGGGCACCGGGGGGACGATCATGAAAACAACCGACGGCGGGGCAAACTGGGACAGCCTCTCATCGGGCACGACCCAGGTACTGAATTCGGTTTACTTTCCCAATTCCTCCACCGGTTACATAGCCGGCGATAGCGGCACCCTGCTGAAAACCACCGACGCCGGGCTGACCTGGCACCTGGTGCCAACCATCACCACGCTGAACCTTCATTCAGTGTGGTTTACAGATGCCTATACCGGGTTTGCAGCAGGCGGAATTATCCTGAAAACATGCGACGGGGGTCAGTCATGGGCAACCTGTTCTGTCCAGGGGCCGGGTTTGTTCGACCTTTTTTCCATCTGTTTCACAGATGCCGCAACGGGTTATGCCGCAGGGGGCGGCGGGTTGCTGATGAAGAGCACCGACGCGGGATTGACCTGGACCAATTTAAACAGCGGCACGACCCGTTACCTCTTTTCCATTTGTTTTACTTCGGCCGGTACCGGCTTTGCGGCGGGCGCCCTGGGCACCCTCCTGTGGACTACCGATGCGGGGGCCACATGGAACCTGCTGTCTTCGCAAACCGACAGTTATCTCTACTCCGTTTGTTTTTCCGGCCCCAATACCGGGTATATCGCAGGCAATGACGGGGTCCTGGCAAAAACCACCGATGGCGGGGCAACCTGGTCGGGGCTTATGAGCGGGACTACCAGCACAATTCTTTCCATACATTTTACCGGTGCCAACACCAGTTTTGCAGTCGGGGGATCGGGTTCCAGTTCATCCGCCTATGGAATCATCCTGAAAACCATTAACGGCGGCTCTTCCTGGACCACCTCATACGGTACAAGCCAGTATTTATGTGATGTCCGTTTTGCCGATGCCAATACCGGGTACGTTGTCGGCACCAACGGGACCATGCTGAAAACAATCAACGGAGGCGCCACCTGGGTGCAACTCACCAGTGTGACCTCCGCGACCCTGGGTTCTGTATTCTTTACCGATCCCGGGAATGGCTTTGTGGTAGGCAAAGACTATACGAACAACTGCGGGATTATCCTTAAAACCACGAACGGAGGTACAACCTGGACGAAATTATCGGATGGCTCCACCCCCATGCTCGGGTCGGTATGGTTTACCGGGCCTGCAACGGGCTATGCGGCGGGGGGCGATACCGGCCTCGGGGTGATCATGAAGACCACCGACGGGGGAACCACCTGGACCACCGACACAAGCGGGAGTTACGACTACATCTACACAATTGTCTTCCCCGACCCCCAGGTCGGTTATGCTGCAGGTAATTCAGGCACCGTTCTGAAGACCGTCAATGCCGGCGCCACCTGGTTACCGCTTTCGTGCGGTTCAACGGCTTACTTTACTTCAGCCTCCTTCCCCACTGTTAATATCGGGTATGTCTCCGGCTACGGGGGCACAATCCTGAAAACAACCGACGGCGGCGCCACATGGGCCCAGTCATGGAGCGGAACCTACAAGGAACTGGAATGCATATGTTTCCCCGATACCCTGACGGGGTATGCCGGGGGGTATTTCGGAACCCTGCTCAAAACAGGCAACGGGGGAATGACCTGTGCAGGAGAAGTGAAGTCAAAGGAGCCGGGGTTCACAATTTATCCCAACCCGGCGATGGGCCAATTCATGATCGTCAGCAATAACGGTTTGCCTGGTGAATTCCGGGCGACCATTTTCAGCTCGTCGGGAACCATATGTTACCAGGGCAGGTTTGCAGGCACTGCCCCCGAATGCGTTGACGTAAATGCGCTCCCGAAGGGGATTTATATAGTAAAACTCCGGGCAAAAGACCGGGTTGAAACGAAAAAGCTGGTGATCCGGTAACCTGCCATTCCGGTCTTGCATGGCTTGTGCCGCGATGCAGTCCGCTTCGCGGGATACCTGTGAAAATTCTTACACTTCAGCCTTTTTTCCATAGTATATTTGTACTGGGAAACATTTACAATCACAGTTATCATAAAGTTGAAAACAAGCATTCCTGGTCATTCCCAATGGCTTTAAAAAAAGTCCAGATGAAAACACTGCTCCTGTCGATGCTGCTGCTGCCCGGCCTGGCACTGGGCTATTCCTGGCATCCTTACGGTCCGGCCGGGATCGTTGCAAATAATATCTGCTTCGGCGCCGGTGCAGGTCAGACCGTCATCAGCACCTCCGATGGCATCCGGGTTTGTGATGTGACCGGCACAAACTGGGACAGTTATTCGGTAACCGGGTTGCCTGTCAGGGAGGTTATCCCTTTCGGCAGCACCTCGCTGCTGCTTGTAGCCGGGAATGGCAGCAATTCCGACGGGATCTACCGGTTCGACCTGAACACACACCAGTTCACGGTGCTGCAATACACACTCAATCCAACCTTCATCAAATACTGTACTTCCAATCAAACCTACTATGCCGGGAGCAGCAATGACGGGTTGTGGTCTTCGGCTGGCGGCCTAAGCTGGAACCTGGTACCTTTCTTTGCTTCCATCCCGGCCACCACGATGGATTTTTACAACAACTGCCTCGTGTTAAGCACGGGATTCTTTTTTCAGAGCATCTACAACTCCACTGATAACGGACTGAACTGGAATCATACCAACGGGAACGGGAATTTCATGACCTGTATTGCCTATCACCCGGACGGCAGGTTGTACGGCATCATTCCTGTGTCGAATTCAGCAAGCCTCCGGGTATCGCAGGATGCCGGGCAGAACTGGGATATCTGTTACTGGAGCGATGACGGGCTGAACACCATCGGGTTCGATGTCATCGGCAACATTTTTGTGGGTTACCGCAACGCCGGTTTCGGCATTGCACGCTATGATCCCGTCACCTCTGCCCTGACCTACCTCAACGACGGGCTGCCTAACAAATTCATCAACCGGATCGCCTATAACCCCGTGATGAGCAGCATCACCCTCTTTTGCTGCACCGACGGAGGTGTTTACTTTTCCAATGATTACCTGGCTGGGATAACCGACAGCAGGGAGAATGACGGAGCCGATGTGACTGTCTTTCCCAATCCATGCACCTCCGTTGCCTCTGTCCTGTTCAGCCTGCCTGATTTTAGCGGGAAAACACTGACCCTGGGCATCCTTAACTCCTCCGGGGTTATTGTATCGGAAAGGATATACCAGGCCTCCGACTCGAAGAGGAACATGATCAGCCTCGACATGGGATGTTATCCTCCTGGAGTCTATTATTACCGCCTCTATGCCGGAAAATATGATGTAATAAAAAAGGTTGTGGTGGAAAAGTAACTGTCCTGAGGAGAAAATTCGTTAACCATTGACAGACAATCAGATTTCAATGGTATTACCCCGACAGGAATCCGGGATAACAAAGATTACCCGACCGTTCAAATCGTTTCCCGATGCAGGATGTCTTCTAATTTTCGCATTTCAGATTTCAGATTTCAGATTTTTTCCTAAGCAATGATATAAAAGAATTATCGACTCTCCTTACCCTGAGTTTTACTTAAAAACCTGTGGATCAAATGGAAAAGGTTATTGACCGGCAAACCTGTCTTAAATGATGACCGGTGACCGGCACGACAAAACCTTCCCGGCCGAATCGCCTCGTGAATTCCCTGAGAAGGAGGCTGGCCTGCCCGAAAGCAATGAAAAGTCACCGCTTCATAAACGTTACAAAAACTTCCTGAAAA
Source organism: Bacteroidota bacterium (assembly GCA_037139685.1). GTDB lineage: Bacteria > Bacteroidota > Bacteroidia > Bacteroidales > FEN-979 > CAIVAT01. Next base: position 7,954 of record JBAXFZ010000044.1, on the reverse strand, counting down.
ACCAGTGTTTGCAAAAATACCAGTGTCGGAATCGGAATAAGCGGGAATGCCTGTGTTTTTGGGGAGATCGGTAATTCCGGACCTGGGACCGGCAATTTACCTTCTGCCCGGTCAAATATTCACTAAAAAAAATGTTTCGGGTACTTTGGGGGGTATCCTAAAAAGCAAAACCCGCGATTAACGCGGGTTTTGAAGTGATTTGGTGCCCGGAACAGGACTCGAACCTGCACATCCTTGCGAATACTAGTCCCTGAAACTAGCGCGTCTACCAATTCCGCCATCCGGGCATTTCAAAGTACAACACCTGTTGTACGAATGGGGGTGCAAAAGTAACAACTTATTTGGAATATTCCAATTTATTTCACCCGATTTCTGCCAGCTTTATTTTTAACCGCCCAACAACCTTCAAAAAGCCAGGAAAATTCTCCATTTACTCACGATCAAACCTATTTCATTCGCCATTTCGCCATTTCACCATTTCAATTATTGTATATCTTTACCCTCTGATAACTCCTCTCCCATGACCGACAAGTCCCTGATGAAAAACATATTGGAAGCCGCCATCCGGATCGGCATCCTCTTTATCCTGATTGCCTGGTGTTTTAAAATCCTGGAACCCTTCCTGGGCATCATGATGTGGGGCGTCATCATTGCCGTCACCATGTACCCGTTGCATCGCATGATGCGATCAAAGCTGGGCGGGAGGAATATGCTGAGCGCCGTTCTGCTGACCCTGGTCCTGCTGCTGGTCATTATCGTTCCATGCCTGTTCCTGGGCGACTCCATGATATCGGGGATGCAGTCGCTGGTAACTCTCTACCAGAGCGGCCAGCTTAAACTCCCGGCCCCGATGCCGTCGGTGAAGTACTGGCCTGTAATCGGGAATGAGATTTACAGCCAGTGGATGACCGCTTACCAGAACCCGGGCGAAGTTTTGAAAGTTTACGGGCCCCAGCTCGCGACGGCCTTCAGCTGGGTTGTTTCGTTCATTTCCCAGGCAGGGATGGGATTCCTGATGATGCTGGCTTCCATTGCCGTCTCCGGGGTATTCCTGGTCTATTCCGACCAGGGAGGGGCTGCTGCCCACAGTTTTTTTATCCGCCTGGCCGGTGACCGCGGGGGAAATTTTGCCAAAGTCACCGAGGTGACAATCCGCAATGTCGCACGCGGCATCATCGGGGTGGCATTTATCCAGGCAGCGCTTGCAGGGATCGGGTTTCTCGCTGCAGGGGTGCCGCTTGCCGGGCTCTGGGCGCTGATCGCACTGCTGATGGCAATTGTCCAGGTAGGGGTTACACCGGTTTCAATCGCGGTGATCATCTATATGTTTTCAACTGCAGGAACAATGACTGCCGTATTGCTTACCATCTGGCTCATCCTGGTGAGTCTTTCCGACAACCTGCTTAAACCTCTCCTGCTTGGAAAAGGAGCACCGGTCCCCATGCTTGTCATATTTCTTGGATCGATAGGCGGATTTATCTTTGAAGGATTTATGGGTCTCTTCCTGGGAGCCATTGCACTCTCTATCGGATATAAACTGGTCCTTGCATGGCTGGATGATTCCGAACCTGGGAATAAAGTTACCGGCGACGCTTCCGAATAATCTGAAAATCTTTCATTAAACGATTGTAACCGTGAACAGGATATGAAAAGAAAACTGCCAGGATTCCTCCTGTTGTTCAGCCTGCTGTTTCACTTTTCGGAAGGATATTCCCAGGGCCGGGCCGACAGTCTCACCGATGATCTTAAAAACCAGATTATCGGCAGGTTGAAAAACTTCTCTTTCAGGTTTTACGTTGACGCCTATGTCAACATTTCGCTGAGCTGTTCAAAAGACACATCCGGTATCGTCCCGTTTTCATCCAACTGCCCGGTCCACGACCAGATCAGGATGAATGTCGCAGCATTTGAAAACATAACATCCTGTAAAATGACCTGATCATAAACTATGATCCTGTGAAACAGCTGGAACTGGCAGTCCAGCTGGATTTTTCCAGCCAGACAAATTCGCGGCGATCGCCCGATACAACCAAAATTGCCCATATGTTTTCCGGGTTCCTCCAGGTTTGCTACAGGATAAATTCGTATTTTGCCATGACAGCCCGGGAAGAGTTCTTTAACGACCCCGATGGGTTTATTTCAGGCCTGAACAAGCTCACAAACCGGGGATTGCGCACCAACGGCCATTCAGTCAGCTTTGAATACAAACCGGTAAAATCAGGGTATCTCCGCCTGGCCTACCGTTACCTTGTTTCGTATCCCGGCAACCGGGAATTCCAGAGTAAAACAAGTGATTACATGAATGCATTAAACTTCACGACGGGGATGCGGTTATAGCTCCTTATGCGCCCAGGTCCGACCCGATAAAAGGAACACCGAACCTGGTCAAACTTTAATTATTCCTGTACCTGGAGTTCCCTCATTATACCCGGAGCGGCCAGGTTAAGGCCTTTGTATGTTCCTATCCGGGTTTCAGTCCCTGGCATAATTAACCAACCCGCACCATATCACTAAATTTATTTTACAACAAATGTAAACATCAAGGAATATTTTACACTTTCCTTTACAGTTGCATTTTGTTATGTCTTTGACCCAGTGGGATTTGTCTTTCTGGCATAATAGTTGTTTTTACAAGCCTCCTATGCAAAACTGAAGAGTCAACCAGGACAATTAAAAACCGACAAAAACATGCAAAAATCTGTCATTTACTTTTCATGCCGAAACGATCCTCCGCCATGGAAACGTAGGGTAAGCCAGCTATTTTCGCTGCATGCAGCTTATAATTGACCCAGGTTTTATTGATTGACCAAATTGCAAAAACCGATCCAACCATGATCCCATGATGATGACCGTATTAAAATGTTCTTATGATCAGCCGATCGGCGCTAACAGGTGCCGCGAAAGGCCACGTAGCTGCTCCACATGTAAAATATTTTATCATTTGTCATAATTTTTAAAGCTTATGATAACATACAATCATATCAATATTTTTCATTGTTTAAAGCCATCCTGGCAATTGCGGAAGCAAAATATTTCAACATATTGAATAATAAAAATAATTTAACTCAATCATTACCAGCACAATAAGACACTATAATTCAGACTGACAGTCTAATGCATCATTTGTTGACATTGAAGACAATTTGCTGATTTTTTTTTTACACAAGTTATATGAAAATTATTCGTGGTTTGATGTGCTTGTCTTGATATAAAAAAACAGGCATAACCCTGGTCACAACCTCCGATTTAATAATGCATGTACTTGATTTTATATTAATTAGTAATTTGACAAATGAGTTATGAAGAAATTTCATCTGTTTGTTTTAATTTCTCTCCTGTCGGCAGCATGTGCAATGTCGCAAACCGCCATGCATGTACAATCCGGTTACGCAACCATCCAGTCCGCAGTAGATGCAGATGATGCCGGTGATGTTATCGGGGTAGTTGCAGGAACCTATGCGGAACAGGTGCACCTTACAGCGAATAACATTCCCCTTCATGGTTCAGGAACATCAAACACGTTCATTGAATCGCCGGCAATCCTGGCTTCATATTTTACCACCGCAGGGCATGACTACAAACCGGTCGTCTATGCTGAAGGAGTTGCAAACTTTACACTTAACAACCTGACTGTCGATGGCGACGGCAGGGGGGGCGCCAATGACAGGTTTGTGGGTGTTGGATTCCGGAATGCAGGAGGTGTTGTTCAGGATGCAGATGTTTTAGGAATTACAGAAACACCCATGAACGGAAACCAGAACTGCGATCGTGTTTATGCAAACAACAACACAGGGGGTCACTTTAGCCTTGGTTGCAGCAACGTGACAATCAGCAGTTACCAGGAAAACGGCATGATTTTTCCTACAAAAAGCAACTCGTAACGATTTTCATTGTATTCGAGATGTGCTGTCAATATAATATCCTAAAAAATAACAGGTTCCACAGGAAGCCAAAAACATAACATGGAAATTATTGAAAAAAGATGAAAAACATATTTTTATTACTGCCGTTTTTGGTGTATATTGCGCCAGATTTTGACTAAAAACAGGTGTTTTCGTGCAACATGCGCAAAAAATCGCATGTATATTTTTTTTGTATCAACCAGATTTTAAACATTTTGATTAAGCACTTTCATACCAGTAAGGAAAAACAGCAGCTATGATTACCCTTTCGAATAAATCAGCAAAGTTTCTCCTATTCAGTTTGTAAGCAAATTCGTCTAGATAGTTTTGTAAGTAATCCGAGCTCATTTTATGATAGACACCAAGAAAAGTTCTTTTAGCGTTGCTGATCGCAATGTGAGCCCATTTAAGCGTGGTTTTCGTAGTATTTTTTGATGATTTTTCGGTGATATGCATGTCGACAAACTTATGGATATCCTGATAATTATTACCCTGGTCAGTGAATACAACACTGTCAGATGTGACACTGTTTTGAAAAAGAGTATTAATCGATTCTGATTTTTGAGTATCTAAAGCTTTCAGTTTGAAATATCTACAATGCTTAGATTCGATTCCTGTGTTGATGTCCACAAGTGGCGTTGATTCTACCATTACACCAACATTTTCAAGTCGTTGGCTGCCTTTGCCCCTTTTTAACCGTTGGTGCTCCTTTTCTGGAGTTGCAACCTTAAAGAACCCCTCATCGAACTCGATCATGCCTGTCAGTGAATATAAATCGTCCCTCTTACCCATTAAGGTTCTGATCCGATGCATCAGGGACCATACCGTTTTATATCTTTTATACCCCAGCTGGCGCTGCATCTCACATGCTGAAATCCCCTTTTTTGTAGCAGTCATAAACAAAATCGCCAGGTACCAGACCCTGAATGATAAATGTGAATGTTCCATCACAGTCCCACTTCTTAACGTAGTACGAAAATGACAGACCTTACACTCAAATTGCCCTTTACAAGCCAGCCAGAAATGGCTGGTACCACCACACTTCTTGCAAGTCAGGCCTCGCTTGAGCCGCATATTCTTGTAATGCTCTCTGCATGCAGTTTCATCGGGAAACCGCTGAGTAAAATCCAATGTATTCATGTCTTTTTTCATGCAAAGTAACATCAAGAGTGCGCCAAACCATGTCGTGGTGTAAGAAAGTGACTAATCAAATTAAACATTATGAATACGTTGAAGCCTAATAAAATTGAAATAATTCTTAGCGATGGTTTCCGAAAGTCGCGGACTCGCTTTCCTTTATCAGGAAACATATTCAGCAACAGGGACATAATCAGGAAGCCAGTAAACATACAGGTAAGAACATAACATTTTCCAACTTTCCGGCATCAATTCAAAATGAAATATATTCAGTGAACTCATTTCGTTATCATTAATTTGTAAACTCAGGTTATGAAACAGCTATATACAACTTTTTCAACTCAGAACTCCACCTTTCTGAAAGTTATCTTTTTAACAATTGCAGTGATGATCGCCGGCACGATGTTTGCCATGCCAACCATCACGAATGTAAGGCTGACTACAACTTATACAACGATCCAGGCGGCTTTTGATGATCTTGCCGCTTTAAACGGTGATGTTATTGATGTATCTCCCGGCAGTTTGGCAGGCGCTTCTTTCGGGTCACAAACAGTCACCGTTACCGGGGTCACCAGTTTCTCCCCATTTGCAGCTTACGGTGATCCGGTTACGCCCGTTTATGTTGACGATGCAATCGGAGACGACACAAATACCGGTGAAAACCCGACCAACGCAGTTCCCGGGACCGGTCCCAAAAAGACCATCAACGGCGGACTTTCAACAGTTGCAGATCCCGGCGTGATTTATGTTGCTGCCGGAACGTACACTGAGAATGTCGTGGTTAATAAAGACGTTACCATCCATGGTGCCGGAACTTCGACCATAGTGAACGGCACATCATCAGCCAGCGTGTTTGACATTGCGGTTTCGGGCGTAACCCTCGAGAATATGAGAATCGACAACGGAGGTACCGCTGCTGATGCTATCCTGGTTGATGCCGGGGTTTCGGGTGTTCTTATCCAGGACAACACAATCACGAACGATGTCTCCAACGGCATCCGTTTTAGCAGCAACCCGGGATCGGGCAATACTGTTCTTCACAATATATTTACAGGAAGCAGCGCCGGTTCAGCCGTTGCCAATGACGGCACCACTTCCGTCACGGCAACCCATAACAACTGGGCCAGCAACAAGGGGCCAACGATTTCAGGCAACCCATGCGGAAATGGGAAAGTAGTCACCACGCATGTTGTCTACAATCCATGGAGCAAAATCACCGATATAAATACCGACATATACCGCCTGGAAGACCTGGCTGTAACCGGCACTGCAACGATTTGCGCAGGCGGTACCACCACCGTCACTCTCACCAGCCCCCAGGCAGGAACAAATTTTGAATACAGGTTGTACCGCGATGACATACTGGTACCCTCTTCCATGCAGACCGGGAGCGGCTCTGCGCTCACCTGGTCAGTCACCGAAGGATCAGCAGGTTCATTTACCTATACTGTAAAAGCAGTCAACACGGATAACAGCTGCGAACTGGTTATGACTACCAGCGCAGTTATTACTGTTAACGCCACCCCTACAGTTTCTATCACCGGCCATACAGATATCCTTTGCTATGGAAATTCAACCGGCGCATTAACCATAACAGCCAACGACGGCACTCCCGGTTACCAATACCTGTGGAGCAACAGCCAGACAACATTTACCATTACAGGGCTTACTGCGGGAAGCTATTCAGTTACCGTCACCGATGCCAATACCTGTACCGTCACAACTTCAACAACGATTACGGTGCCTTCGGCTGCTCTTTCCGTCTCCATCACAGGCCATACTGACATCCTGTGCAATGGCAGCTCGACAGGGAAGGCAACTGTTACAGCAACCGACGGCACGCCAGTCTATAACTATTTATGGTCGAACGGACTAACCAGTGCTGCTGCAACCGGGTTAACTTCAGGAACATATGACGTGACAGTGACCGATTCGCACAGCTGTACCGCCACAACTTCGGTTTACATCACCCAAACCACTGCCATGGCCGAAGACCCTCTTAAAACAGAAATTTCATGTAATAATGCTGATGACGGAATAATTGATCCCCAGATTACAGGAGGAACCCCGTTACCAGGTGGTCCTCCGGATTATATCTATCTGTGGAACGACGGCCAGGTTGATCCTACACATGAGGGCTGTCACCCCGGCAGCTACTCCGTGACAGTCACCGATGCCAACTCCTGCTCGCATGTATTCGGCCCCTATACCTTTACAGAACCGACCACCTTCAAATTCGACAACATCATCACACCGGTAAGTTGTTATGGAGGCAGTGACGGGAAGATTGAGAATGTGAACATCACAGGTGGCACCACCCCCTATTCCTATTTGTGGAACACCGGTTCAACAACACAGGATATAACGGGACTGACCGCTGATAGCTATTCTGTCGTCGGAACCGATGCCCGCGGATGTCTCGTATCAGGAGGTGGTGCGGTTACACAACCCACTTTGCTTGGTATTTCGATCAGCCTGCAAACCGACGTACTTTGCCATGGAAATTCAACAGGAGCCGCAACAGCAGCAGGGAATGGAGGAACCACTACATACTCCTATTTATGGGACAACGGCCAGGCAACAGCCACGGCTACCGGCTTAACTGCCGGAAATTATTATGTAACTGTTACCGACTCTCACAGTTGTACAGCATCCGGAATGGCTTCCATCACAGAGCCTGCCGTGGCACTTACAGTCACGATCCCCGGAACGACGAATGTGCTTTGTCATGGCAACTCCACAGGGTCAGTCTCTGCTTTAGCGCATAACGGAAGCCCGGGATACACCTATTTGTGGTCAAATGGACAAAATACAGCACTTGCTACCGGGTTAACTTCAGGCACCTATGTGGTCACAGTCACTGATCTCCACAGTTGCCAGAGTACAACCTCGGCAGTTATCACACAGCCTGGCGT
>JBAXFZ010000043.1:0-16310 GCA_037139685.1 Bacteroidota bacterium | reverse complement strand
CTTTAGCACGGGATGCATTATCACAGCCCCCACGAGCGGCAACAACATTGCCGTTACCTATTTCAACGGGAGCGTGCTGCACTCAGGTGCCATCACCGCATTTGCATCCCTGCCTAATCTAACAACAGCAGTACAGAACCAGACCATAGATGTACCCCTTACATTTTCGGGCATGCCGTCGGGGATCACCACCATCAACCTAACCCTGGCCTATGACAATCCCAGGATGTCGTTCGTAAGCGTGGTCTCCCCCATGTACATGGGTACAATCACCACGAATGCTGCAGGAAGTTATATCTGCCTTACCTACACGAATCCTTCAGGCCCTGCCATCAACGGCCAGTTCCTTGTTCTGCGTTTCATGTACAACGGCATCGGAACGGCAAACATTAGTTTTTCAAGCCCGTGCCAGTTCATCAACGGGTCACCCGTACAGGTTGGCTACACCAATGGATCGGTTTCCCCTGCCCCTATCGCAAACAACATCGCCCAGATCGGCTATGTGACAGGGATAAGCGGAACCCCTGTGGATGTTCCCATTACATTTTCGTCTATGCCAACCGACATAGGTGCTGTAACAATGTCTGTAGTTTTTGACCAGACGAAACTCACCTACGTCAAGGAGTCAGATAATCCCTATAACGCCTTTGTACAGGTTAAAAACAATGTGATCACCATCGCGTGGATGAGCGGATCGCCGACCAACATCAACGGCTCCTTTATCACCCTGATGTTCGATTATGTCTCAGACCCCACTCCCGATTGCGGCCCGGCCGCCATTACCTTCGGCGACGGCTGCCAGGTTGCATCAACCCCATCCGGGGCCATTGTTCCTACCAACTGGTTAAACGGCGGGGTGAACCTGAAATTTAAGATCACTGGAACACTTACCTACGATAGCGACCCAAGCCCAAGGCTTCCAATGGAAGGATACACAATCTATCTTAAATCCGGTGCAAATGTTATCGCAACCACAACAACTGCAGCAGGAACAGGGTTTTTTGAATTTCTGGAACCCAACGGGACCTATACCCTTGAAGCTGCTGTTCCTGTGGGAAAAATTTGGTACGGCGACTTTGATGATGAATACTATCTGTTAGATTATCTTATTTACGGGAATACTTTCCCATATGATAATCCTCTCCGGGAACTCGCTGCTGACCTTGATCAAAATGGCTCTGTAGATTTTGATGATGACTATTTTTTATTAGAAAGATTAATATACGATGTTAAAGACCCATTGTGGACTGCTCCGGATTATCTTTTTGAAAATCCAACAGTAGTTGTTAGTTGTACAGATGTTACAAAAGACTTTATGGGCCTTTGCTCTGGAAATATTAATGGAGCAAATTCCACACCATAATTATAAGTATAAACTAAAATAATAAAATCACTATATTATGAAAAATAAATTAAAATCAATAGTAGGAGCGGTCATACTATTCCTAATAACCATTATGTCTGCCCCCTCCTATAGTGCCAATCCTGTTGTAACGATAGGCACCCCTACTATTGCTGGTAGCACTATGAGCGTTTCTGTGTATGTTACCGGGGATAACGTTGGAACATGTAATTTCTTGATTGACTATAACCATAGTGCGTTAACATACTCATCCGTCATAAGTTATTCGACTATTCCCAATAATCTAACGGTCCAAGATCCCTATAATTATAGTGGCTATCCTTCACAACCACTTTGCAAAGTAAATTTAAACACAGGATTAACCACCTATAATTATGATGATAAACTTCTGTTTACTTTAACTTTCAACTATAGTTCGGGCTCTCCCAATTTTGCATTCGTTCATATTGCCGTTTCCCCTAATGGGAAAGTCTCGCAATATACCTGGGTTACTCAGTATCTTGGAGTAAACCCTCCTCCTATCAATTATAATACCGTTTTTAATAATGCACCTGTAACCCTATATTCTGATGCAGCCAGTGGTGGCGATTGGGCAAATGTTGCTACATGGAAAACTTCCAGCGGCAGTGGGCCTGCAGCGGGTATGATTCCGTCAGGAATCGTGAATACAAATATTACAGGAGCAGCAGTTACTGTTTCAGCAGACGCAAAAGCACAGGACCTCACCATCAATCCTGCCGGCAAGCTTACCCTGAATTCGGGAAAGGCCTTAACCGTTAAAGGCAACATGCTTATTCAGTCGGATGTCACCGGCACCGGTTCCTATATTGACTATGGCACTACCAGTGTAACAGGTACCACCACGGCACAGCGCTATATGACGGGGAACTGGAACCACCTATGGCCGGCCAACTCCGATGTTATATGGCATTATGTCTCCACTCCGGTTTCCGGGGCCACAATCAATACTTTTGCCGGGGGACTTCTTAACTCATGGAAAGAAGACACCCTTTCTACAGGCTACTGGAAGCCATTAACCCTTCCCTTAACAATACCTCTTGCCGTTTCAACAGGATATGCAGCTGCAATGCCCTCTACCGGCATTATCAGCTATACGGGAGGAACCTTTAACACTGGGGACAAAGCCATTAATAATTTAACCAACTCCGATCAATCGGCTAGCAGGGGATATAACCTTATCGGGAATGCATTTCCTTCGGCTATTGCCTGGAATAATTTAATTTCCAGGACTAATTTAGATGCATCCGCCTATCTTTGGACAGGATCCACCTATGCAACTTATTTAACTGACGATCACCATCGGATACCTTCCGAACAGGCCTTTTTTGTCCATGTAACTGTTGGCCACAGCACAGGTTCGTTGGTTATCCCTAATACAAACCGTGTACATACGGATACCGTATATGCAAAAAGCACAGCCTCAACCCGGTTAGACCTTACGGTAACGGGCAATAACCTGGAAGATCTTACATCCATCAGGTTTAACAACGATGCAACCACCGGGTTCGATCCTGAATATGATGCCTATAAATTATGGGGTGTTACTGCATGCCCGCAGATTTATTGCATCGCCACCGACAATCTTTCAATCAATTCACTGCCCGAATACACAGATAAGACCGTTATTCCCATCGGATTTAAGTTTGGTGTGAACGACAACTATACAATCACCGCTTCTAAATTAGAAACCTTTCCCGGCGGCACGCAGATATACCTTGTTGACCGCGTATTGCATGTCGAACAGGATCTTTTTGCCAATCCTGTTTACACCTTTGCGGCAAGCATCGGGAACCCGGGACACAGGTTTGACATCCAGTTTTCACCTCTTACAGGCATCCCAGAAGGATCGGTTAGCAACATCAATATTTATTCCGCTAACAAAACTGTTTATATCAATGTCCCCATGGATTTGCATGGCCAGATTATTGTATATGACTTGCTCGGCAAAGAGGTGGCAAACCAATCAATTGAAAGCAAAACTCTGAACAAGGTTTCCCTGAATTCACAACCCGGATATTATCTTGTTAAAGTTTTTGGAGATAAGGCAACTGTATCAGGCAAAGTCTTTATCCAATAATAATTATCCACCAGCTATTCATACAACCTCTATATAAGATGAAAACCTTGAAATTTTTAATGATTATTTTGGCTATTGCAGCCTTGCCATTGATTAGTTTGTCGGATGTTCCACCCCCACCCGGCCCGGGAGGCGGTCCTGGTGGCGGCGGGGTCCCTGTAGGCGCTCCCATAGATGATGGAATTGGTATCCTTCTTGCCTTGGGCTTAGCCTATGGAGGAAAAAAACTTTACATTATGCGTAAAGAAAAAACTGCCGAGGTAAGTGAATGAGTAATACTCATGAGTTCTTACCATATAAATATTATTAACATTTACTGCAGCCCATACCAGAGACCTTATTGCTTCCATAATAAGGTCTCTGTTTTAAAATCAGGTTTCAATTCGTATTTGTAATCTCAAAACTATCTCTTCATTATGAAAAAAATTATCATTTTTTTAGCATTCCTTCTTTGTGTCCAGATTTCTTTTGCACAAAAGAACAAGCGCCTCGTTATTCCCGAAAGTGTTAAGGGCCGGTTTTTGTTTTTATTTCCCCAGACCCAGGATACTGTGGCAAACCCTATAAAATGGGAAAAGGTAAAGGGTAACTACCGTGCAACCATAACGGTGATGGATGCTCCTGCCACTGCTGTTATTGACTCATCGGGGAAGGCCTTACGGGTCGAACGTGTTGTGCATGAATTCTACCTTCCCGAAAAGGCAAAGGAATATTTAAAAACAAACTATAAAGAGCTTAAGGTGAAATCAGTAGTACAAGTTACCGACGACAAGGGAAAGATTGTATATACCACACTGCTGGAAAGCAAACCGGTTTTTGACCAGAATGGTAATCTCCTTAAAATAGACAAATAACCAAGTTCGTATGTATTTAAGGTTGCCTCTGTTGGTGACCCGGGGCTGGTTGTGAAAATTCTACCAGCCTTTTTCTTTTATAATCATGTTATGCCTTTATGAAGAAAAAAACCATCTCAAAAATTGTTCTTTACGAAAATCCTTATTTGTGGATTAGCGTAATAGTTGCAGCAACAGTGGTGGTTTACCTCCCCTCCCTGGGGGCATCGTTTACCAGCTGGGATGATGGCGCTTACCTTTATGAAAACCCCTTTATTAAGGTTCTCTCGTGGACAACTATTAAAGGAATATTCTCGACAAACTACATGGGCAACTACCATCCATTGGCCATGCTGTCGCTTGCATTTGATTACAGCATTAATAAATATGATCCCTTTGTATTTCACCTGACAAACCTCCTGCTGCATTGTGCCAATTCAATCCTGGTTTTTTTCGTAGTCAAGGCTCTCTCTAAAAGAACAGATATTGCGGTCGCGGCAGGGCTCCTTTTTGGAATACATTCCCTGCACGTTGAATCGGTTGCATGGGTATCGGAACGGAAAGACGTACTTTACGCCTTTTTCTATCTTCTTGCCATGTACAGTTACATCAGGTTTACGAACCGCAAAGATTGGAAATGGTATGCCCTTGGCCTCGTTTTCTTCCTGCTGTCGTGCCTTTCAAAAGGGCAGGCCGTTTCATTTGTCTTCACCCTGATGTTTATCGACTTTTTCAAAGAACGAAAGGTATTCAATTCCAGGGAGTTGATTGAGAAGGTTCCCTTTGTGATCCTTGCAGTGTTTTTCGGGCTGGTTGCAGTGAATGCGCAAAGAGGTGTTGAAGCAACACAGATGGTATCCTTCCCCTTCTATGACCGAATTGCTTTTGCATCCTACGGGCTGGTGATGTACATTCTTAAACTCCTGGTCCCGGTTACTCTTTCCGCTTATTATCCCTACCCGATTGTTGAAAGCACGGCTGCCGTACCCTTCCTTTACTGGGCATGCATCCTGCCTGCCGCCTGTATTTTCATCCTTTTATGGTTTGCCTGGAAACGATCGAAAGAGCTGTTTTTTGGCCTGGGATTCTTCCTGCTCAACATCATCTTCCTTCTGCAGCTGCTACCGGTTGGTCGTGCCATAATGGCCGACCGGTACGCCTATATCCCTTCCATCGGTTACTGCTTCCTGTTCGGCTGGTTCATCTGCAACCCAAACATCCTTAAGAAGCGCAACATAGCCCTGGTTATTGCCGCTGCGTACCTGTTACTGCTGGGATTTCTCACCTTTGAAAGAAGCCGGGTATGGGACAACTCCATGGATCTTTGGACAGATGTTATCCAAAAGGACCGCCGTGTGCCGGTTGCATGGTTCAACCGCGGAAACATCTTTTCCAATACCCATGAATACAAGAAGGCTATCTCAGATTACAATGAATGCTTAAAGGAGGATCCCCATTATTTAACAGCCTATATTAACCGGGGGGAGGCAAAATCAAAGCTACAGGACTACAAGGGTGCGGTTGAAGATTATAACCTGTTGCTCAGGATCGATTCAGGCTATTTGAATGGATACATCAACAGGGCCAATGCAAACCGACTGATGAACGATTTAAACGCCTCTCTCAGGGATTACAATGCGGCCATCCGTTTGAAACCCGACCAGGTAAAGCTTTACACCAACCGGGGAGCTGTAAAATATGAACTGAAGGACAATAAAGGGGCACTTGAAGATTACGATAAAGCTGTTTCCCTGGATATAAACGATCCATCAATTTACAATGAACGGGCAATTATAAAGAAAACCTCCGGAGACTTTGCCGGGGCCATGGAGGATTACAACCACGCTATCGGGATTGATCCCAATAAAGGGGATCTTTACAACAACAGGGGCAATCTGAAACTCCAGGAGGGAGATGCAAAGAATGCCCTCCTTGATTTTTCGGCAGCGATCAGGTGTAATCCAAAAGATCCCTCCGGATTCAGGAATCGTGGTGCACTTCTGGCAAAACAGAAAAAATATACTGATGCACTTGCTGATTTTTCCTCTGCAATATCCCTCGATGCCACAGATGGCGAATCGTTTTTTAACAGGGCATTGGTTAAAAAAGAACTGAATGATCGTGCCGGAGCGGGAAAAGATTTCATGAAAGCATTGGAAATCAACCCGGCATACGGAGCCTCAGACCTTGGGAGAACCTTGGGGATATCTTCCCTTCCCGGGACCAAACTGAATTACACACAGTACTTTACAATGGGCCAGGCATATGAGAACCAAGGAAAATTAACAGACGCAATCAAACAATATCAGAAATCGGTTGAATTAAAAGCCGATTATGCCGAAGGATGGTTCAACCTTGGTACTGTTTACGGGAAAACACGTCAATTCGGTGATGCGATCAACTGTTTAACAAAATCTATGCAGTTCAAAAACAATTATTTCGAAGCTCTGTCAAGCAGGGGTATCGTGTATGCCAGCACTGGCAAAGTGGAGGCTGCTTTGAATGACTTCGCAGCAGCCATCCGTATAAACCCGGGATATGCAGCTGCCTATTATAACCGAGCCCTGGTTTGTCTTAACACAGGAAAAAAAGAACAGGCCTGTGCCGATCTGAAAAAAGCAGCTTCATTGGGTTATTCCAATGCCAATGAAATTTACCTGAAGGAATGCCAGGGGAAATAGAGAGTTGAATTAACAGCGAAATTATGAAACAGAAGGGCTCAGTGAAACAACCGGTTAAACCTGTTGTTATGACTTCGGTTAAAGAGGCAAAAAAAACGCCTGCTACCTCATCTTTTCTGGAAGCGCCTCTTGCAAAATATGGCTTATGGATCACGCTGGGGCTCGTTTTACTGCTCATTATGCTGATTTTCCATAATTTCATCGCGGGGAATGCCTATTACCTATTCAAAGACATCGGAAGCGATTCTATTAACCAGGCCTATCCTCACTTTATACTCCTTTCAAAATATTTAAAATCGCAGGGATTCCCGCTTTGGTCGTTTGGACAGGGCATGGGGCAGGAATTATTGTCGAGCAGTGTTAATGATCCTTTTTGTTTTATCCTGTGTTTGCTGCCACCCGAACAGATCGCCTATTCCATCATCTGGATGGAAATTATTAAAATCGTATTGACTGCCGTGGTATTCTACCATTTCCTGAAATTATGGAACCTGAAACCCTTGGTAATCATGACAGGGACGTTGCTCTACTGTTTCAGCGGATTCATGATCGTTGGCGGGGGCTGGACAATTTTCTCAATAGAGGTGTTATATTTTGCATTGTTGCTGTTTGCATTTGAAAAACTTTACCGTCAGAATTCCTGGTATCTCTTCCCTGTCGCCATTGCCCTGATTGCCATGCTGCGCCCCTTCGACATCTATGTATTTGGCCTGTTCCTGATTCTTTATTTCCTGTTTCGCCATTTTTCATCCGACAAGCCCACTTTCAGAAAACTGGCCATCTTATCAGGACAAATGCTGATTCTATCCGTATTGGGGATTATTATGAGCATGTTCTTTTTTATCCCGGGGATCCAGGTTATGCTCGACAGCCCCAGGGTGGCCGGCACCTCGGGTTACTTCAACAAACTGCTCTCCAAACCAGTGTTTTTTGTTGAGGACAATTGGTTTTACCAGACCATGGTCACCCGTTTGTTTTCAAACGATTTAATAGGGAACGGCAGTAATTTTAAAGGATGGTCCAATTATCTTGAAGCCCCGTTGTTCTACATCGGGTTGCTCCCACTGTTGCTGGCACCCCAGGTTTTCTCAACACTTACCACAAGAAAAAAACTTGTTTATTCCGGGTTATTCCTCGTCTTTATAGCAGCTTCAATCTTTCCATATTTCCGCTATGCCTTCTGGTTATTTGCCGGCGACTATTTCAGGGCTTTCTCGCTTTTCTTTGCCATCGTGGTCCTGTTTTTCGCATTAGAGGCTATGAATTCAATCCGCCGGATGCAAACAATAAATTTAATTATCCTTGCACTTACCTTCTTGGGTTTAATGTTTCTCCTGTATTATTCATGGGATCATGTACAAATCATAGATAAGGATCAACAGGCAACAATACGGAATTTCCTGATTTTGTATACAATTGTCATTGGCATCTCCTATTTCGTCAAATCAGGCAATATAATCCTGGTTTTGCTTGTTTGCATCGTGTTTGTTGAAATCATCTATGTCAGCTACGGCACTGTTAACAACCGCGGGATGTTCACAAAAAGTGAATGGCGTGAAAAAAAGGGATATAATGATTTCACCATCGACGCTATCAGCTACCTGAATGCGCGTGACCATCAATTCTTCCGGATAAACAAGGATTTCACATCCAATCCGGCTATCCATGCCAGTTTTAATGATGCACAGATCCAGGGATTTTTCGGCACGATGTCGTACAGCTCTTTTAACCAGAAATACTATATTCGTTTCCTGGAGGAGATGGAACTTGTCAAGCGAGGTAATGAAATGGAAACACGCTGGGCCGTGGGGTTGATTCAATGGCCCCTGCTGCAGAACTGGTCAAGCATCAAATATTGCATAAGGGTTCAGCCTGGCAAACTGCCGGGGCCCCCTGAAGATTCGATTGCAAAGATCGGGAACCTGACATTATACAAATTCCGGTCATTCCTTCCACTGGGGTTCACCTATGAGAAATATATCCCCCTGTCAAAGTTCCTTGCCTTGCCAAAATCTCAAAAGATGATCACCCTCCTGCAAACCGCCGTGGTGGAAGAACCTGTAGATCCGTTGATCAAATCCAGCCTTACCGCCTTTGATGTGCACGACACGGTTGCCAGGTATACCTTCCAATACTATTCACGCGATATAAAGGCATTAAAGGAAGACACCCTGAATATGACAAGTTTCAATGAAAGCAGGATTGAAGGGACCATCAGGGCAACCCGGAACAAGATGTTGTTTTTCAGCATCCCTTACGACCGAGGCTGGCATGCAGCGGTTGATCAGCAGGAGGTAAAGCCGACACTTACCAATATTGGTTTTATCGGGTTGCTTGTTAAACCCGGGAACCACACAATAAAATTATACTATAAACCACCTTATTTCAACCTGAGTATATATGTATCTTTCGCCGGTGTTTTTATCTTTGTTGTTCTGGTATCTTTCTCAATCATATTGAACCGGAGAAAAAAGAAAAACCATTCCCAGGTGTTGCCAGTTTAATGGCTGCTGCCGGGGAAATCAGAACATTAAACCGAATTCATGGATAACAAAATAAATGTCACACAACCCTTCCTTCCTCCACTGGAAGAATTCAATGAATACCTGGAGAAGATATGGGAATCGAAATGGCTCACCAACAACGGGCCCTTTCACCAGGAGCTGGAAAAAAAACTATGTGACTACCTGGGGGTAAAATATATATCTCTGTTTTCAAACGGCACGCTTGCACTCGTCACCGCACTCCAGGTGCTGCGCATTACGGGTGAAGTGATAACAACTCCATTCAGTTTTGTTGCAACGACCCATGCACTCTGGTGGAACAACATAAAACCGGTGTTTGTGGATATTGAACCCGGCACTTTTAACCTCGATCCCGAAAAAATCGAAGCTGCCATTACAACGCAGACAACGGCGATCCTGCCGGTTCATGTTTACGGCAATCCCTGCAATGTAAAACGGATCAGGGAAATCGCCGACACATACGGCCTGAAGGTCATTTATGATGCCTGCCATACCTTCGGCGTAAAAATAAAGGAGATCCCGGTACTGAACTTCGGTGATCTCTCGGTCATGAGTTTTCACGCAACCAAGGTTTACAACACCTTTGAAGGGGGCGCTATAATCTGCCATGATGAAGCCACGAAAAAGCGCATCGACAACCTGAAAAACTTCGGGTTTGCCGATGAAGTAACAGTGGTAGCCCCTGGGATCAACGCCAAAATGAATGAAATCCAGGCAGCCATGGGATTGCTGCAGTTAAAATACATCGACAAGTCTGTTCAGAAAAGAAAAGAGATTGCCTCCTACTACCGGAAAAGTTTGAAAAACACAGCCGGGCTCACATTCCTGGACGACATGCCGGACGTAACCCATTGCTACTCCTATTTCCCCATCCTTATTGACAAGGAAAAATTCGGAAAATCACGAGATGATGTCTATGAAGAATTAAAGACGCACAACATCTTTGGCAGGCGCTACTTTTATCCACTTATCAGCCAGTTCCCGATTTACAGGGGGCTGCCGTCAGCCGCCAGGGAAAATTTACCGGTTTCAGAGCGGGTTTCGGGGCAGGTGCTGTGCCTGCCGATATATACTGAAATTGAAGAAACGACGATCGAAGAAGTTTGCACCATATTGAGAAATTTTCAAAAAAGTTTATCTCAATAAACCTAATTAAACATTTAATCATGGGAAAAATTTCTTTTTTAATCCCCGTATACCGGAATGAAGGTTCGCTCAAACTGACCTTTGAGAAAATTACCACTTTATTTACAGGTGTGCTTAAGGAACATTCCTATGAATTTGTTTTTATCGATGACGGTTCGGATGATCATTCACTTGATGAATTATTGTCAATCAAACAACAAAATACGCAGATAAAAATTTTATCACTATCCAGAAATTTCGGTCAAACCACAGCTTGTATTGCAGGATTAAAAGAGGTCAGCGGCGATGCAGTTGTTATTATGTCTGCTGATCTGCAAGAGCCTGTCGAATTGATAATCAATATGGTTGTTGAATGGCAGAAGGGTAATGAAATCATCATCTGTCAGCGTGAAAACAGGGAAGATAGCCTGTTTGCCACATGGACCTCGAAATTTTTCTATGGTCTCATCAGACTTGCCAACCCAAGGATGCCAAAAGGGGGGTTTGACTTTTACCTACTTGACAGACGGGCTATTGATGAATTAAACAAATTCGAAGAGAAGAACAGGTTTTTCCAGGGTGATATACTTTGGCTGGGCTTCGGGATTAAATTCCTTCCTTATCACCGGCAAAAAAGGACCATTGGCAAATCTCAATGGACCATCAGCAAAAAGGTAAAATACTTTATTGACGGGGTATTGAACACTTCATATATTCCGATCCGGATTATGAGTCTTCTCGGCATGATTACATCCCTGATCGGGTTCATTTACGCGGTTTTAATCATCTATGGAAGACTATTTTCGAAGAGTAGTCCATTCCTGGGCTGGGCGCCGATTATGGTGCTGATACTCATCATCGGGGGGCTGATTATGCTTATGCTGGGAGTTATCGGTGAATATATCTGGCGGATCTATGATGAGGTTAGAAAGAGACCTCATTATATAATAAAAAACAAGTTTTTATAAATTTATCCTAAATTTTGGTTTACGGTTCTTTTTACGAACTTTGTCTCTGTTAACATCATTACAGATATTTCAATCGGGATTGCAAGTGCCATTCATAATAAAAAAACAGGGTCATTAACTTTTTTGCTTTTGATTACATACTGCTACTAACTTTAACAATCTGATCATGGAAATAAGTGGATTTATAACAAACTTTGCAGCACAATTTGATGATACCGACCCAGCTGAATTTTTCCCTGGAAAAAAATTCAGGGAAATAAAAGAGTGGTCATCACTAATAGCATTGTCTCTTATTGCAATGGTTGAAGAGGAATATAATGTTGATGTTAAAGGAGATGATATTCGCACTTCGGAAACAATAGAAGATTTGTACACGATTGTTAAATCCCGGATGTGAGTTTCAGACAAAAATGACTTATAACAGATGTTCCTATAATCCAGAGTTTAACTTGCATAGAAACGATAACGGATATAAACTGGAAAATAGTAGAATAGAAATATTCTGATCGCATAGCAAAAATTTAATTAATTACTAACCAATGGTGAGAACCGCATGATTGTCAATACCCACATCAACAATTCTAAAGAATATGTATAATCCGTTCACTCTGGAAAGAAAAACAATATTTGTTACCGGTGCATCCTCCGGTATCGGACGATCAACGGCAATTGAATGCTCCCGGATGGGGGCTATGCTTATAATTAGCGGCAGAGATCATGAACGTTTAAATGAAACATTCGAAATGCTTGATGGGGATAAAAGCAGACATACTCAATTAACTGCCGATTTAAGCATTCAGGATGAAATTACCCGTTTGGTCGAAGAACTTCCATCCCTTGACGGAATCGTACATTGCGCGGGATATACAAAAACCTTACCATTTCAGTTCGTAAACAAGGATGATTTGACAGCCATTATGCAGGTGAATTTCATGGCGCCCACATTAATTACTCAATCTCTCGTAAAAAAGAAAAAACTCAACAAGGATGCATCAATTGTTTTTATCTCCTCCGTATCCGGAGTGTTTTGCACAGCAGTCGCAGGTTCCTTATATTCAGCCTCCAAGGGAGCCGTGAATGGTGTTGTAAAAGCAATGGCCGTAGACCTGGCATCAAAAGGTATCCGTGTTAACAGTGTGAATCCAGGCATGATTGATACAGCAATTTTTTCAAAAGGAGTCATCACCCAGGACCAACTTGAGGAAGACACCAAAAAATATCCTTTGAAACGCTATGGAAAACCTGCAGAGGTAGCTTTTGCTGCCATTTATCTTTTATCCGATACTTCAAAATGGATCACAGGTACAAATCTGTTGATTGATGGCGGCTTAACCCTTTTATAATATTATTTATGGCATTCATTACATTTGAAAATGTCGGGATTAAGGCAATATCAGCCTGTGTTCCAAAAATGGTTTCTTCAAACCATGATTTAGGCTACCTGATACCTGAAGAGGAGATTGAAAAAACGATCAATTCTATTGGAGTCAAAGAGAAACGATTTGCAGATAAAACTGTTTGCTCTTCAGACCTGTGCCTTAAAGCTGCCGAAACCTTAATGTCTGAGAACAATATTGATCCTCAGACCATTGATCTATTATTGTTTTTAAGTCAAACACCTGATTACAAAATTCCAGCTACTTCACCGATTTTACAATATAAGCTAGGGCTGCCCAAATCGACAGCATGCCTTGACCTAAGCCTTGGCTGTTCGGGTTATATATATGCCTTGTCAACTGCATTTTCTTATGCATCAACGACAGGGATTAACAGGGTTCTTCTATTGGTTGGCGAAACATTCTCGAAAATTGTCAGCCCGCATGATAAAGTAAATGCACCATTATATGGAGATGCAGGTACGGCTACACTTATTGAAAAAGGGGATTATGGAAAAACATTCTTTTCCTTATATTCGGATGGAGGAGGCTCTGAAGCCGTGATTATTCCAGCCGGGCAATGCCGGGCCCCTTCAACACCTGAAAACCTTATTGAAACAGAGCAAGAAGATGGCAATATCCGTTCTGAAAATCAAATTTTCATGGATGGAATGGACGTTTTCAATTTTGCTATCCGAGTCGTTCCCAAGAGTATAAAGGAAATTTTGGAATTTACAAATGTCCCTCTGGAGACTGTTGATTACCTGATTTTTCATCAGGCGAATCGCTTTATGACCGATTTTTTTGTTAAAAAACTGAAATACAACAGCGGATATGTTCCCTATTGCCTTGACAAATACGGCAATACAAGTTCCGCGTCCATTCCTTTGACAATAAGTTCAGAACTTTCAAGCCATTCGTTATCGAATAAAAAAGCGGTCATGTGTGGATTTGGCGCTGGATTGTCATGGGGAACAATGTTGTATGAATTTAAAAACTGTATTGTATCTGAAATAGTCGAATATTAAATGTTATCTGAACTTATTTTTCATCATATCGGGGTAGCCGTCTTTTCAATCGAGGAGACATCAAAATATTATCGCGAGGCTGGGTATACCATAACGGATACACGCTACGATCCTGTTCAAGATGTAAATATATGTTTCATTTTCAAAGAAGGCAATCCGTGTATTGAATTGATCGAGCCAATCTCGGAAAAGTCTCCTGTTGCACAGATTTTGCAAAAAAAAGGGGTTTCGCCCTATCATTTTTGCTACCAAACACCAGATATTCAAGAATCTATTACGAGATTAAAGAAAATAAAATTTATCGTTTTATCTAAGCCTGTTGCAGCGGTCGCTCTGGACCAAAACATCATTTGTTTTTTGTTCAACAAACATCTCGGACTAATTGAACTCGTACAAATATAAGGTTTGATATGAAATACTTTATTTTTCGAAACAGTACTGTGGAGAATTTATTCACAGACCATGCCGCATCCTTTTCCGGGTACGATGATATTTCATTTATCGACCAGGAAGCATCAGTATACATATGGTTTTACCTGCTCCCATTCAAAAATGACCCGAAATCCCTGTCAGATGAAATTTCATCCTATTTCAATAAATTGATGCTGGTTTTCCAGCAAATACCACAGGATAAGTATTTCTTTATTTTCACTCTTGATTATCCTTTTTACAAACCTGTTCAATCAGGTGATTTCTCTCTTTACCAGGCAATAACGAATTTTAACATCAAAATTATTCAGCTTGCCGAAACTCATAAAAATATAAAAGTCATAGATATTAGTGAATTTACAGGGAATTACTCCCCGGATAAATTAATTGACTGGAAATTTTATTTTCTTTCCAGAATGCAAATAAATCCGAAGCTTGCTGCAGAATTTAAAAATTGGTTTAACCGGCAATCAGACGCGATTCAATCCAAAAGAAAAAAATGTATAATTCTTGACCTTGATAATACCTTATGGGGAGGCATTCTGGGAGAAGATGGTATCACGGGAATAAAACTCGGGGGTGATTATCCGGGAAACGCATTCCTGGAATTTCAAAAATCGTTGCTGGAACTGATTAAAGCTGGCGTGATCCTTGCCATTTGCAGCAAAAATAATGAAAATGATGTGTTGGAACTATGGGAAAAGAATCCCAACATGATACTAAAACAGGAGCATTTTGCCGCTAGCAGAATAAACTGGAACAATAAAGCGGTGAATGTAAAGGAAATTGCAACAGAGTTAAATGTTGGGTTAGACAGTATCGTTTTTATTGATGACAATCCATCGGAAAGAGAGTTGGTCAAGCAATTCCATCCCCAGGTCGAAATCCCCGATTTCCCTTCACAACCATATCACCTGCCGGTATTTATCACCAATTTAACAGATCATTATTTCAGGACTTATTCACTTACTGAAGAAGACAAGGTAAAAACACAACAATACAGGGAAAATGCTAAACGCGCGGTTTTCCAGAAAGGGTTTTCTGATTTCTCCGAATATCTAACCAGCCTGGAAATTGAATTAACTCTCCAAAAAGCTGATGCCTATACTGTTCCGCGTATTTCACAGATGACCCAAAAAACCAATCAGTTTAACCTGACTACCAAACGGTACACTGAAACTGATATCCTGAATTTTATTGAAAATAATTGCCTTATTTATTCCATCAATGTTAAAGATAAATTCGGTGACAACGGGATGACAGGATTAATAATCCTTATTCCTGACAAAAAATCCATTTCCGTAAAAATTGATTCATTGTTGCTGAGTTGCAGAATCCTGGGCAAAGGCATCGAAGATGCCTTTGTCTTTACTGTTTTAAATCTGCTTAAATCTGATGGATATAAAACAGTTGAAGCAACATTTGAACCAACACTTAAAAATGAACAGGTCAGGAATTTTTATGATAAACTTGGTTTTGTTAACAATGACAAAAACAGGGCATCAGAAGGTTCCAAACATTATTCAATTGACTTATCAAGACATGATTTTAAAATAAATTCTTACTATAAAATAGATATGCATTAACATGAAGGAAAAAATCAAAGCGGTTATAAAACGTACTTTTAAAATTACTGAGGTTCCTGACAATCTTTCACAAAAGAATTGTGAGCAATGGGACTCAATGAATCACCTGAATCTCGTTGTAGAACTGGAATCTGAATTTGACATTTCCCTTGAACCCGAGGAAATTGCTGAAATGAAAAGCCTGGATGACATCCTGAAACTAATAGAAAATAAAAAATAGTAGTACGTATGCAAATGACGCCCTGGAAAATAACTTGAGGTGTTTAACTAACAATTTATCTGCATGGTTGGGTGAGAG
>JBAXFZ010000042.1:0-16343 GCA_037139685.1 Bacteroidota bacterium | reverse complement strand
CTTATCAATCAATAATTTCAAAGAACATTTAATAATTTTAACCGGACACTAGTGAGTATTTATAAGGGTTAAACAAAATATTTAGTAGACACTAGTGTATAAATGTATGGAAATGTCACGACATTGAACTCTGCCAAAGTAACCGTTCCACGCAAAACTGAGCTAAATATAACCGAATCTTGTAGTAAAACCAACAAAAGTTTTAAAAGACGCAAATTACGGAAATTACTTTTCTTAACACTCGCCAAATGAAATTAACCTTCTGAAATAACTACGGATTTTAATCCCACTAAACTACTATGTGTTCTGGTACCTTCGTTTTTGTTGCCTATCTCAGACAAAACATTTACATTTGCTATATAACTGTTGGTTATATGCATTACTCAG
The DNA here is from genome assembly GCA_037139685.1 of Bacteroidota bacterium. Taxonomy (GTDB): domain Bacteria; phylum Bacteroidota; class Bacteroidia; order Bacteroidales; family FEN-979; genus CAIVAT01. The sequence goes on along the minus strand of JBAXFZ010000042.1, from coordinate 15,956 downwards.
AGTCCGACACACGCGCAAACTTCATAGACCCTTTATTACAAGACTGTGGCTGGAACTCAGAGAATCTCCAACGGGAATATTACTTTACGGATGGAAGAAAAATTCTGAACAATAAGCGTGGTAAGCGGAAATTCGTTGATTATTTGTTGAAAAACCGTAATGTCAATCTTGCCATCCTTGAAGCAAAAAGCTCCGATAAGCACCCCACCGAAGGCTTGCAGCAAGCAATTGACTACGCCAGCGTGGAACCGTTCAAAAATTTTTCCTGAACTCCGACTGCAATGAAAGGTTTGACAAGATTGCAGATTTTGCTAATGACCATAATGCAATATGACACATAAAGAGAGGCTATATAATTATTTATTCACCTGCGTTCATAAATATACAAAAAAGGTCTGAATAAAAAAAAATGTACGATCGAAATTCGTTTATAGTGAAAAATATAAAAAACTGATTGATATCTTTAGCGAGCAGAAAAAGGGAAAAACATCCCAAGACCAAATTAACCGTCCCTGAATTAAGCATTGTTTGCCTCTTTATTCGTACTGGAGATCGAGAGAGAAGTCAAATATGCGCTCTATCAGAACGTAATATTACTACTGAGTCAACCTTTCATTACTTTTCCCTCACAATTTAAAACATTGTTATCGGAAAATTAATCAACATACTAATTTTTAGCCATTGCAATGTATATTTGAAATTTGGATTATCTTCGCAATTTAAAAGGAAGAAGAAAAACCACTGGTAAATGCCATAAGAGTATAGATTACTACGAAAATTATCTCAAGTTCTGATAAATGTTCTATACTTATCTATAATTGTTATGGAAAATGAAGTAAATTTTCAAGGAGTTACATACGCTTCTAAAGCAAGAAGGTTCTTTGCAATTTTAATTGACAATTTTATCATCTACTTTTTTATAACAATAGTGACCTGCTCTGGTATAGGTGCAAACTCAGCTACAGGTTCGCATTTAAGTCGTATTGCAGTATTAGGTTACTACACAGTTCTCTAAAGTACGATTTATGCTTGGTATTGTTTTTTATCTGAAAGTATAATTGATCGGACATTAGGGAAATTTTTATTGGGAATGATTATAGTAGATGCAGTGCAAGATAAGTATAATGAAACTAAAATGACAAAAAAGATAATGATTAGAACATTATGCCGTTTTATCCCGTTAGATCAGTTTTCCTTCTTATTTAGTGATAATGGACAATTTTGGCATGATGAATTTTGTAAAACAAAAGTAATTTTAAATAAAATTGCATTGGGTATTTTTCTCAATCAATTGAATAATAATACAACAGAAAGTATTAATTCGAGTAATGCCTCAGCAGAACATTCAAGGATAGTCAAAAAAACGTACACAATATCAATACATTAGAAATATTCCATTATGTTACTAACTGAAAAGCCAAAAACAAGCAAATAACCAAAACCATTTTTAAAGACTCAAAAAAATATTAATTCTAATAAATCTATCTATACCTACAACCTGTTTTAAAAGTATTCGCATGAAACCTAATCCTAAAACATTGATTTTAATTGCATTGATTTCATTATGCAGTTATGCTTTTTCCCAAAATTCGTCTACTGTAAAAGGAATCTCAGGTAACAAGGCCGTGGTATATATATACCGTCCGGGCAGATTCACTGGTGCAGCAGTTAATTATTATGTTTACGCTAATGATATTAAAGTAAGCGAGAAAAAGCTAAAAAATAATTCCTACTTAGTATTTTATGCCGAGCCTGGCATATATAAAATTTGGGCAAGCGTAAGCACCATTTACATTTCTGTTGAATTAAATGTTGAAGCCGGAAAGACATACTATGTGAGAGCGAAACATTGTCGTGCCTTCACTATTCCGGTAACTGAAGAAGCAGAAAAAGAAATAGTGAACTGCAATTTATCAGAATAACAGCACTAATAGATTATGTGAAATGTCATCATCATACTGATCGCAATTGAGGTAAAACAACCTACTAAATTCATATTAATTTACTTTTTAAATAGAAAAAATGAAAAATAAATTTTTCTCCCTGACATTCATACTAACTATCTTCTTTGTAATGACACTATCAGCACAGGAATCAAAATCCAAAGACGTGGAAGTTCCTGATAATGTGGTATTTGGTGATTTGAAATTTTTAAAAAGCGAAAAGATTATTAATACCGAGTTTGTTTATGACAGCATGGGTGTAGGCAAAATGACCGAAAATGAATACATAATGCAAAAAGTTACTGAATTAAACAACTCACAGTCTGGCAAAGGTGATAAATGGCTTGTGGATTGGAATGACAGAAAGAAATTTAATTATCCTGTTGCTTTTATGGAATCATTTAATAAAAAACTGATGAAATCAGGTTTGGTTGCAGAAAAGAATGCCTCAGCTGCAAAATATACTATGGTAGTTAAGACCCTTTACTTTGAAGCCGGCTTTTACCTTCTCGGACTGGATATTGCTGAGGCTTCTAAAGTAATTCTCGAAATATTATTTTTTGAATCTAATAACAGAAGCCTTCCAATAGCTACAATATTTTTAGTACCAGCCTCTGGAGGCGGTGGAGCACCAGCTATGGCATATGGTGCTGCAGGTAAAATAGCTGGCAAATATCTGGTCCAAAATGTCTTTCAGAATAATAAATGATGAATTAGCCTATTGTGTTCCCAGAAATTTATGTTTCGTTACTTTCCCCCCAACTTTTCCTCTTGATCCGTGTTCCGCCATGGGCTGTTTCAAATAGCCAATTTCACCTCGCTTTGCTGTGGAAAACTCATAATTCCATTAACAACCCGGAACTGTCCATAACAATTTTATAATCCCTTGAGTGAAAATTCACTGGGGCGTTTTTTTACTTATTTTTGCCGAAAGGGCAACTGTTGAGAGTTGAAGAAAGTGAGCAGGATTGTTTTCATGCCGTACGCGGAAGGACGGCTTCTTTGCCTTTAGCTACATCCCGAATGCAAACCGCTGTGAGGGGATGATGTGTTCCAATATGTTGACAGCCTTCACGGGGATCATTTTGTTCTGCTGCCTTAACTGTGCTGTTTCCGGGTAAACGCCGGTGTTTTTTCTCACAGTTATTACCGGATCGATAAGAGCTGTTCTTCCTGTGCAAACCAGGGTGGTCTTGTCAAACGGGAAGAAGCCCTCGAAACCTGCGTTCGCCGGGGGCTTGTGGTTGATGATGAATGCTGCCCTTACACGTTCGCGATAGTAAAATTCAACGGGAGCAAAAGCATAACACAGTTCATTGCCCGGTGCAAGGTAACCCTGCCATGCCGGATATTTCTCATGATCCATGATGCGGTCCCTGACATTATCGGCCTCCCCGGCATAAATCAGCCTCAGCAGGTCCACAGTCTGGTTGCCTTCATCAAAACGGGATTCATAAACGAAAAAGAGACCCGGAGCTCTCGTGAGTCCGGTCCGGTTTTGATCCCTCCAGTAACCACTGATATGCAGCACAAATGTTTGCTCAGCCATCCTGATTTTAAATCGGAAAAATTATTGTTCAATAATTGTGCCAGAAAGCTATCGGCCACTGGATCAGTTTATAATGATTATTTTATTGTAAAGTGCTTTGTAAATATGTTATTTATTTTTACAATGATTGTAAAATAGGTTAATTTTGTTTACAGTTTTGATATGGTTAGATATTATGGAGAAAAAAGGAAATTTGCTTATTGTCGAAGACAATCCTGAGATTTTGCAGGCACTGCAGTTCTTTTTGGAATTTGAATTCAAGACATTAACCTCCATTACCAATCCCAACCTCATCCCGTCAACAATCAGGTCGGGGCAATATGACCTGGTTTTGCTTGATATGAACTTCACAGCGGGTATCAATACCGGTAATGAAGGCCTTTTCTGGCTGGCTGAAATCCGGAAACTGGACCCCACCATCTGTGTAATTATGATGACTGCCTTTGGGGATGTTGATCTTGCGGTTAAGTCGATTAAAATAGGGGCAACTGATTTCATCACGAAACCCTGGGATAATGACAAACTGCTCGAAATGCTTAAAGCCGGACTGAAACTCAGAAAATCAATTTCAGACCTTAGCGTGCAGGCCGGAGTCAACACAAACCTGAATAATGACCAGGATAAGCAATTCGTTGAGTTCATCGGCGAATGTCCCGAGATCAGGCGGGTCATGGAGGTGGTTGAAAAGGTTTCCCAAACTGATGCAAACATCCTGATTACCGGTGAAAATGGCACAGGAAAGGGTTTGATTGCCAAGGAAATACACCGGAAGTCGGGCCGTGCAAAAAAGTCGATGGTCACGGTTGACATGTCATCGATCCCGGTTACCTTGTTTGAAAGTGAGCTTTTCGGGCACAAAAAGGGTGCCTTCACTGATGCCCGGATCGACAGGATCGGGCGTTTTGAAAGTGCCAGCCAAAGCACGCTGTTCCTGGATGAAATCGGGAACCTGTCGCTGAACATGCAGATTAAGATTCTTAATGTACTGCAGGAAAGACAAATCATTCCGATCGGTTCAAATAAGGTGGTTCCGATCGATATCAGGTTGATCTGTGCGACCAACAAGAACCTTGACAAAATGGTTGTTGATGGTTTATTCCGGCAGGATTTGCTTTTCAGGATCAACACCATCCAGATCGATTTGCCTCCCCTGAGAGACCGTGGGCGGGATATTGACCTGATGTCGTTGTACTTCCTTGACAAGTTCGCCAGGAAATACGGGAAGAGCCAGATGACATTTGACAAGGAGGCGATGCAGTCGCTGAAAAACTACCCGTGGCCCGGAAATATAAGGGAACTTGAACATTCCATCGAAAAAGCGGTTATCCTTTCCGATTCGACGGTTGTTCAGTCCGAAGACCTTTTCCTGAAAAAGGTCCCGGTCGTTAGTGGCGGTTTGACCAGTGTTCCTGCCTCATTCGACGATTACGAAAAAACCATCATCCGGAAAACCCTGCTGCGCAACATGGGGAACCTTTCAAATGCAGCCAGGGAACTTGGAATTTCAAGGCCTACCCTGTACAAAAAGATCAGGCAATATGGTTTGTAGAAAGTTCTACTATATTGTTGTGATCAGGATTGCTTTGATTGTTTTGAGTTGTCTGGTTCTTTTCTTTTTTATATATCATCTTCCGAATATATCCCTGGTAATCATAGCCGGGGCAATCCTGGTTGTTCAGGTGCTTTCGCTGATCAGTTATCTGAACAGGATCAATGTTAAACTTGAAAACATTTTCATGGCTCACCTGAGCGGAGAAGTCACCACCTCTTTCACTCAGTTAAAACAGCAGGATGAGTTTTATAAGCTGCACGACTATTTCAACCGGTTAAACCTGAAACTCGAAAATATCAGGGTTGACAATGAAATGCGAAGCAATTATTTTAAAACCATTGTCGACCAGACTTCTGTCGGCCTGATTTCCTTCACCGATGATGGCCAGGTTGAATTCATGAATGAGGCAACCAGGAGGATCTTCAAAGTTTTTGTTGTTAAAAATCTGACTCGGCTGAACTCATTTAAAACGGGGCTCAGTAAATTTTTATTGGAAATAGAACCCGAAAAGACAGTACTTATCACAGTCGAAGTCGATGATGAAATCGTCCAGCTTTCGGTTAAAAAAGTTGATTTCAAGGTTGGTCCGAAAAACCTGCACCTCGTTTCACTTCAGAATATCAAGGCCGAACTGGATCAAAAAGAGGTTGAATCGTGGCAAAAGCTGATCAGGGTTCTCACCCATGAAATCATGAACTCGATCACCCCGATTACCTCTGTTGTTAACGCCCTCTCAAGGATGTTCACAAGCAGGGACACCGGGCAGGTTGTGAAGCCTGAGGAGATTACGGTTCAGTCAATTGAGAAAACCGTGAAAGGGCTTGATATTGTTGAAAAAAGAGGGGTCGGGCTGATCCAGTTTGTTAACAATTACCGTGATCTGACTAAACTTCCCGAGCCCAATTTTGAGGCGGTGATGGTAAAAACCCTGTTCAACGATATCAGGATGCTGTTCCAGGATCAGCTGACCCAAAAAAATATTTCAATTGTTCTTTCCTGTCATCCGTCGGTGAAGGTGCTGATGGATCAGAAACTGCTTGAACAGGTCATGATCAACCTTGTGAAAAATGCGATTGAAGCCAATGATGAAAATCCAAACGGAGTTATAAAACTTTCGGCATATACTTCAAATGAGCGTACGATCATCGAGGTTGAAGATAACGGGAAGGGAATCCCGCCGGTGGTTGCCGAAAACATGTTCGTTCCGTTTTTCACAACCAAGGAGAAGGGGACCGGCATCGGGCTGAGTCTATCCAGGCAATTCGTTAGGCTCCACAAGGGTAACCTCGATTTCTATTCGTTACCGGGCGAGAAAACAGTATTCACCATCAAACTGTAGGGTCAAAACCGCTCATTTACAATCCGTCCGTCAAACAGGTTAACGATCCGGTTGCTGAATTCAGCATCGCGCTGGGAGTGTGTTACCATGACGATGGTTGTGCCTGCCTCATTCAGATCGGTGAGGGTGTTTATGATCTCTTCACCCCTGGCCGAATCGAGGTTTCCTGTAGGTTCGTCCGCCAGGATGATCAAGGGGTTTGAAATCAGTGCTCGTGCCACCGCAACCTGCTGCTGCTGTCCTCCCGACAGTTGAACCGGGAACTGGTTTTTACGGTGGGCGAGCCCGTGTTTTTCAAGCATTGCTGTGACCCTGGCCCTCCGGCTCCCGGAATCGGTACCAAGATAGATCAGAGGCAGCTCGACATTCTCATAAACTGTCAATTCATCAATGAGGTTGAAATTTTGAAAGATGAAGCCGATATTGGCTTTCCTTAGGAGAGCACGCTTTTTTTCGGAATAGGATGCTACGTTTTCCCCCATAAAATAATAGTTGCCGGAGGTGGGGCTGTCGAGCAGCCCCATGATATTGAGCAGTGTCGATTTCCCGCAGCCCGAAGGTCCCATGATGGCAATAAATTCCCCCGGTTTGACCTGGAAATCGATATTGTTGAGCGCCCTTGTCTCAAGATCCTCTGTTTGAAATACCTTTATCAGTGATTCGGTTTTAAGCATAGCTGGATGTTTAACTTCTAAACTAATTCAAGCTGGTTCCGGATTAGTTTATAATAATAACCCTTCAGGACCAGGAGCTCCTCGTGGGTCCCGGTCTCTACGACCTCTCCCTTTTCAAGTACGACAATCTGGTCGGCGTTGCGGATGGTGCTCAGGCGGTGGGCAACAAGCACAACAGTCTTCCCTTTAAAAAAGCCGGAGAGATTTTCAACGATCCTGCGTTCGTTAAAGGCATCCAGCGAATTAGTGGCCTCGTCAAAAAAGAGGTAATCAGGGTTGCGGTAAATGGCCCTTGCAATGAGGATACGCTGTTTCTGGCCCTCGCTGATCCCTGCGCCATCCTGGCCGATACGGGTGCCTGTGCCAAGCGGCAGCATCGAAATAAAATCATCGAGGATTGCATCGGTAAGGGCCCTGGTGAGTTTTTGCTCGTCAACCGTTGTGTCGCTGAGGGCAATGTTGCTGGCAATGGTATCTGAGAAAATATATCCATCCTGCATCACCGAGCCGCACCTGCTGCGCCAGAAACTGCTTGAGAAATCCTCGAGAGGCCTGCCGCCCACCACGATGTTGCCTGACCCGGGTTTGTAAAAGCCCAGCAGCAATTTTATAAGCGTTGTCTTGCCGCTCCCGCTTGATCCGACGATGGCAGTTACCTTCCGCGATGGAATAACCAGGCTCAGGTTGTGTAAAACAAAGGGGGAGTGGGGCCCTTCTCGCTGAAAAGAGAGGTCCTGGATTGAAATACTCCTGTCTTCCGGGAGCATCCTGGCTCCCGGGGCTGAAGGGTCCTCTTCGTCTTTCTGCGAATGAACCTCCTCAAGCCGCTCCATACTGATGCTGGCATCCTGGGCCTCCCTGATGAAATTCACCATCTGTTCCACCGGGTTGTTCAACTGCCCGAGGATATACTGGATCGATAACATCATTCCAAGGGTAAGTTCACCTTTAATGACAAGACTTGCCGTAAGAAAGGTGATGAAAATGTCCTTGGTGCGCACAAAAAAGAGAGCCCCCGCGCTTTGATACTGGTTGAGGCTCAGGCTCCTGATGCTGAGTTTGTATAAACTGTTCTGGATGGTTTCCCATTCCTGCCGTTTCTGTTCTTCGCAGTTTTGCAGCTTGATCTCCTGCATACCGGTGATCATCTGGATCAGGGTGTTCTGGTTCTCCGACAACCTTGAAAACCGAAGATAATCCAATTCCCTGCGCTTTTTCATAAAAAGGTAAACCCATGCGGCATAAAGGATGCTGCCAAGCAGGAATACCAAAAAGATCAGGACATTGTAATAGAGAAGAACCACACCGAAAATGACAAAGGTAATCACCGAGAATAAAACGTTGAGCGAACTGACCGTCAGGAAGGACTGGATCCGCTGGTGATCCTGGATTCGCTGCATGAGGTCCCCGATCATTTTTGAGTCGAAAAACCCGATGGGCAGTTTCATGATTTTGCTCAGAAAATCCGAAATCAGCGATATGTTGATCCGTATGCTCAGGTGCAGCAATACCCATCCCCTGATATATTCAATTACCGTAAGGCCGAGGAAAAGGGATAACTGTCCGAGCAGGACCAGGGTAATAAAACCCAGGTCCCGGTTTTTAATCCCCTTGTCAACAATATACTGGGTCAGAAACGGGAAGGCAAGTTGGATAATGCTGCCGAGGACCATGCCCGACAACAGCAGCAGGATGGCTTTTTGCCTGGGTTTTATATAGGGAATCAGGAATTTTATTTTTGAAGGCTTCGGGGTCTCGTCAAGCTGATCCTCGAATTTTTCTCCCGGTTCAAGGGCAAGGCAGATGCCTGCTTCAATGTCTTCATGTCCCGACAACCATCCTTCAAGAAATTCATCCTTTGAAAGTGTCAGTTTTCCATGGGCCGGATCGGCAATACAAATGACCTGTTTTCCATGTTTCTCGGTGATTGAATAAACAACCACGAAGTGTCGCTGTTTCCAGTGGGCGATGCAGGGCAGGGGTGTTTCGTTGGCCAGTTGCTCAAAGTTAAGCTGGACACCCAGCGTGTCAAACCCTATGGCCTCTGCCGCATCGCTGATCCCGAGCAGCGAAACCCCGTCACGGGTGATGTAACATTTCTCACGGAGCGTTGCAATGCGGTATCGCTTGCCGTAGTGCCGCGCAACCATCTGCAGGCAGGCAGGCCCGCAATCCATCGCATCATGCTGGTGATAAAAGACGAACCTCATTATTCGTATTTAAGTGCATTCGCAGGATTTTCCCTCAAAATCCTGAGTGTTTTCACAAACAGGATCATGGAGATGAAAAAGCCTACAATTATGACCGAAAACAGGAAGGTAAACCAATGCATGCCAATACGGTAATAGAACCTGTCAAGCCACAGGGAGACCAGGTACCATGCCAGCGGAATGGCAGCCGTTGCTGCAATGATCATATAGATGATAAATTCTTTTTGTATCAGGTAGACAATACTGCCCGGTGAAGCGCCATAAACCTTCCTGACCGACATCTCCTTCATCCTGCGTTCCACGATCAGTATGGAGAGCCCGAACAATCCCATGCCGGTAATGATAAAGGCAAGGATTGTAAAGGATCCTACAATACGGCCGAAATTTTGCTCCCTGACATACAGCACATTCAGTTGCTGGTCGTAAAATTTATATTCCAGGGGAAGTTCGGTCGCAAAACGGCTCCAGCTTTTATTTATTACCGCCAGCAGATCCTGCTCACTTCCGGCATTATACCTGGCCAGGATGGTCTTGCACGCCCAGGGCTGAAGTTTTAAAAGCATGGGGCTGATCTTCTGGTGCAGCGAATGGATGTTGAAATCATTAACAATCCCTATAATCTTATATTTCCCGATCTGGTTGTTGCCCGATAGCTTAAATCCAATCCGGTTTGCCGCCTCTTCATTTATTACAGCCGGAATCGCACCGGAGGTGTCACCACGCAGGAAATCCCGGCCTGAGATGATTTTGGCACCCAGTGTCCTGAAAAAATCATAATCAACCGACATCATTTCAAAATCAACTTTTTCGTTATTTTTCCAGGGCACCATGAATTTTGCCTTTTTGCTGTCGTTGGCCGGCACCTGGATGGATGACCCCGAAACAGAGGTGACAAAATCACATCGCGACAAATCCTCCTTCATCACCCGGTACACGTTTTTTTCATCCGGGTTGATTGATACGACCAGGAGGTTTTGCTTGTTCATCCCGTGTTCCCTGACCAGGCACAACCTGATCTGCAGATAAACATTGATAAGCCCTATGAAGAGCATGAGGGTGATAAATATCTGGAATACCGTGAAAAGTTTGCTGAAACTTATCTTTTTATAGATGATGTAGTTTGATTTCAGGGCTGTCACCGGATCCAGGGACGAGAGGTAAACCGCCACATATAAGCCTGAAATCAGCCCGATTGCCAGGGAAATAAACGAGGTAATTCCAATGTAAAGATATATGTTGGTTGAATCGAGATGTATCCTGTAACCGAAGAGTTGTTCAATCACCGGTTCAATGAGCCCCAGCAGGAGGAAGGAGAGTGGAAGTGCGCAGGATGAGAGGATCACCGATTCAGTCAGCAACTGGTTTCTCAGGTTGCCGATGGTTGCGCCAAGAACTTTTCTTACCCCGATCTCCTTGAATCGTAAGGCCGACCGGGCCGTATTCAGCATGGAATAATTGATCGATGCAAGGAGCAGGATGAAAAATGAAAGTGATAAATAGATCACCAGGTTCTCCTTGCTCCCCTTGGCTATAAAATCATTCTGTATTTCGCCTGAATCCAGGTGAATGTCTTTTGAATTCTGTAAAACGATGCTTCCCGTTTCCAGCTTCATATCCCTGGTAAAGGCTGCCATCCCTGCTTCAATGTCGTTCAGGCGTGCTTTTTTGTCGAGAAGGACAACTGTCTCGTAATCATTTACCGAAGATAATTCAGCGGCCGGATCACCGTATGCCTGGCGAAGGACCTCCTTGTAAAATCCGATATTGGCGATAAAATCGGCCTGGAAGGTGGAGTTCCAGGGCAGGTCGCGATAAACGGCGGCAACAATCAGTTGGTAAGCCTGGCCATTGATTTTAATTTTCAGGCTTTTGCCGATGGGGCTTCCAGCCGCCTGGAGTTGCCGGGCTGCATGGTCGGAAATAATAACCTGGTATGGCTTGGTTAAAAAGTTTTTCGTAAGGCCCCTGGTGATCTTCAATTGCAGAATGTCAGGCAGCTCCGGGTCGGAACAGAAAAAACCGGGAACATCCTGGTAAACTGCGTTCCACTTGATTGAAACCTTGCCGATTATATAATTAAGGTTGACGATCCTTGCTGTCTTTTCAACCGAATGAAAGTAGCCGGTAAGCGAATTCTTGAACGAAAAAGAGCCTGTGGCGACCTTTAACCCTGTTGTATCCTTATGGATGACCCGGAAAATCCGGTCGGCATTATCGAAACAACGGTTATAGCTGACCTCGTTAATGGCGAATATCAGGAGAATGAACGAAATAGTCAGGCCCAGCACGAGTCCCGACAGGTTAATTGCCGTATTGACTTTGCTCCTGGCCAGCATCCGCAGCGATATCTTCAGGTTATGAAGCAGGTCGGGAACCATTATGGATTGATATGGCAAAAGTTAAACTTCCGGGAAAACAGTTCGTAGTTGCTGATGGGAGGACAAAGGAACTGGTACAGGCAGTTTTTGCAGGGTTCAACCGAGGGCCGCGTTCTCTTCCAGCTGCTGCCGTGATTGAGCTCCTCCGATACCAGATCCTCGAGCGTGTGATCTGCTGCATTGCCCAGAGAGGCATTGTTCAGGTTGGCATAAACGCTTCCATCGGGAAGTATGACAAGTTTACCGAAATCATTTTCGTTCATCACCATCCTTGAGAACACTTGATTTTGTGTAGGTTTTGATCCTTTGATCTCATCTTCCGAAATGTAAACCTGTTCCCTGAAAAACTGGATGTTGTTCCCGTTCAGGTAGGGTTTGAACGAAATATTCCTGCATGCCAGCGTTTTGATCATCTCTGTTGCAAGTTCTGCTTCCTGGTCATCCTGCACCACGAAAACAAATTCCAGTCGCGGATTGCTCTGCAAATGGCCTGCCACGGCATGCAGCCTGTCAACCAGCCTCTGGTCGGCCGGGAAGGTGACATAGACAGTCAGGTATTCGTTTTTTTCAAGTTTGAACCCGGGGGGCAGATCGGTCAATGTGAGAGGAATGTGTATTTTCCTGCGGAATGGTTTCCTGTTGAACAGGCTGCGGAGGTGCACAAGCATTGCATCGCCTGGCAGTGTGCACACGATCAGGTTGATGGTTGCATATGGCAGGGTTTCCATCTGTGCAGCAATGGAATCAAGGATTCCAAGGGGCATGCCCGGGCCGGAAGTTTCAGCGTAAACTGGAAAGTGGAAGAGCCGGGAAGCCTCTTTATATGTTTCGATGGAGCGGTCGTTGCAGGTTCCAAGGTGAAATGTTATTTCAATCAAGTGATTCTCAATCCCTTTGACACCCTGCTTTACAATGGGTTTCGGAACGATATTGAACGGTTTTGTCGAAGACCATTGCGGGTCGAGCAGGTCTCCCATGTATTTCCTGCGAAGGTCGTCGGTAAACTTTCGAACGGAGGGCAGGTTGATATCCTTCTTTGGCAACATGACGACATATCCGTTCGCGGGGTCAAGGAGTGTCGATGCCAGTTGAGCAACTTCCGCAACGCCCCGGCTGGTAAGGTAGGTTTTGGTTTCGGTGTTATAGAGCAGTACATCATTCCGTACCACAATCCCGTGGACGTATGGTTCCAACATGAGCCAGTAAAATTCAGGATTACTCATGGAAGGCCTCTTTTAGTAGTCGTTGGTAAAGCGGGAACTCGTTTTCAATCAGGTTGAATGCGTTCCCCAGGAGGAGCTTGAATTTTTGTTCATCCATGAAATAATCACATACGGGTTTTTCAGTTTCAATCCCTGTATTAAAAACACACTCCTTGCAATTGTCGGCAAGGAAACAGCTGTTGCAAAGCGACCTGATTTTATCGTAATAACCATTATACCAGCCGGCAATTGACTTGTGATTTATCTTGAGCTCATTGTTTCCAAGGTGCCCGATTTCGAAATTCCTGCCTATATGCTCACAGGGGAGAACGGTTCCGTCGGCGGCAATAAAAACCCTCAGTGAAAAAGGCGAACAGGTGGCTGTGGGAACAAACGCCCTTGTCCCCTCATCGCCGTTTATCCTTGAAATAACCTGGAAATGATTTTTAAAGACGATCCCGGAATATTTTTCAATGGCATTTGCAAGCTCTTTCACCGTGGGGTGTGCCATGAATAATTCTTCCCGGACGGTCCTTTCCCTGAAATCATGATGCATCCCATCCAAAAAGGTGTTGGAAAACTCCTCTTTTCGTTCATCGGGGATGTTTGAGGTGCTGATGAATGAGGTCAGGGTGGTCTTGCCGTAACGCTCCCTGAAGTAGTCCTGGACCGCTGAAAAGTTGTTTCGTTTGTGCAGGACGGTAAGGAAGGAGATGCACCGGTCGAAATACCCGGGATAATGATTTTTGATGTAATCGAGGTTTTTTGTAACAAGTTCGTGTGATGACCGGTTGTTTGGCAGCAGCCGGAAGGAGTTCCCGGTTTCATCGCCATCAAGGCTGACCGAAACTGCAAAATTATGCGCGGCAAGGAATTTGGCATATTTCGATAAAAGCAAACCGTTGCTTGACATGGTGTACTTAAAGGAAAAGTCGTTGCCATACGATGTATTCAGGAAATCAACAATTTCACGGATAAAGGAGAAGTTTCGGAGGGGTTCGCCACCGTAAAAACTGACGGTCAGCTGGTCCGATTTTTTATCGCGCAGCGAAAGTAAATGGTTCAGGGCCGTTTTTGCAGCTGCAGGATCGAATTTGCGGTTGCCGCGTTCCTTGTTGATGTAAAACTTGCTGTAGGTGCAATAGGTGCAGGAGAGGTTGCATTCTTCGGTGGTTTCAAAAATCACCTGCTGGATCCCGGTGAGATTCCCGGCGATATGTGATGAGGCCAGCCTGCCCTCCAAATTAATGGGCTTAGGAATTTTAAAAAACCGTTTTCGCTTTAAAAACCGGTACTTTTTCCATTGATAAAGCAGTTCATCGCTGGTTAATTTGTATTCTTTGAGGTGAATGGATTGCTGTCCGGTCTTAATTAAGTCAATGTATTGTTTCAGGTCAACGCCGGCAATATCCAGTTCATACAGGTGTATAATTGCAGGATGGCATAGAAGTATCTTGTTGCGGAAGGGACTGTAAAGAAATGAGTGGCCGCTCGAGGTGCTGAAACTGACTGGTTTTTTCATAATTTACCGCCTGCATGAGCAAAACCCATGAACAGGGTGGGCAAATTTAACGATTTTCAGCCTTTGGCCGGTGCATTAAAGCGTTGTTTTTGTCTGGGCGCTGTTACTTGCAGCTTCGGTATTGCTGCATACGCAAAGGTCACCAACCGGGCCTCCTGATTGTTTGGTTGAAACCAATGGATTGCTGAGTGAGCAGAAACATTTTACATCAATTCCACCTTTGATCTGTGCCAGCATGTTTTTTTTAATTTCAACTTTATGCAGGTTGATGAGGCTGAGTTTTTTCATACGATATTCCTATTTTATGTTGGGTTTCGGGAGGTTTTACCTATAGTTACAATTAGTGTGCCAAAATATGTAAGTCTCACATCAACAGTATTATAGTAAAAATATTGACTTTAAAAAGTGTAAAGATATTGATTGAAAGTGTAAAGAGTGTAAGCTGATTTTACATTTGTCGTATGATATAACACAGAACCGATTTTCTCATTTACACTGCAATCCGATGGTAAACCTAACATGTTTTTACGCTTCAGCCCCGAAGGTTGTTTTTTGTTCGATACAACCTCCTTTTCTTTGCATTATAAAATTTGATTAGTCACTTTCGTACACCACGCCGTAGTTTGGCGTACTCTTGATGTTACTTTGCATGAAAAAAGACATGAATACATTGTTTTTTACTCAGCGGTTTCCCGATGAAGCTGCATGCAGAGAGCATTACAAGAATATGCGGATCAAGCGAGGCCTGACTTGCAAGAAGTGTGGTGGTACCAGCCATTTCTGGCTGGCTTGTAAAGGGCAATTTGAGTGTAAGGTCTGTCATTTTCGTACTACGTTAAGAAGTGGGACTGTGATGGAACATTCACATTTATCATTCAGGGTCTGGTACCTGGCGATTTTGTTTATGACTGCTACAAAAAAGGGGATTTCAGCATGTGAGATGCAGCGCCAGCTGGGGTATAAAAGATATAAAACGGTATGGTCCCTGATGCATCGGATCAGAACCTTAATGGGTAAGAGGGACGATTTATATTCACTGACAGGCATGATCGAGTTCGATGAGGGGTTCTTTAAGGTTGCAACTCCAGAAAAGGAGCACCAACGGTTAAAAAGGGGCAAAGGCAGCCAACGACTTGAAAATGTTGGTGTAATGGTAGAATCAACGCCACTTGTGGACATCAACACAGGAATCGAATCTAAGCATTGTAGATATTTCAAACTGAAAGCTTTAGATACTCAAAAATCAGAATCGATTAATACTCTTTTTCAAAACAGTGTCACATCTGACAGTGTTGTATTCACTGACCAGGGTAATAATTATCAGGATATCCATAAGTTTGTCGACATGCATATCACCGAAAAATCATCAAAAAATACTACGAAAACCACGCTTAAATGGGCTCACATTGCGATCAGCAACGCTAAAAGAACTTTTCTTGGTGTCTATCATAAAATGAGCTCGGATTACTTACAAAACTATCTAAACGAATTTACTTACAAACTGAATAGGAGAAACTTCGCTGATCTATTCCAAAGAGTTATCATAGCTGCTGTTTTTCCTTACTGGTATGAAAGTGCTTAATCAAA
>JBAXFZ010000041.1:0-16448 GCA_037139685.1 Bacteroidota bacterium | reverse complement strand
GCTTTGAGCTTCTGGTATATCTTCCTGACCATCTCCTGCTCCTCGGTCCACGAAATCTTGTACTTGCTGATATGGTCAGCCAGGTCGGCACTTTGCTGGAGCTGCATAACCACGCGGTTTTCCGATAATTTATAACTTGGGTTCACCTCCTCGGGGGTGGGATAGAATTTCGTTTTCGATTCCTCCATCCGGAAACGGTAGAAGTGTATGATTTCAAGAAGGAACGACAGCTGGAGGTAATAGAGTTCGTAAACCTTGTCGAGGCTTTGCAGAAGGTTTTTTTCGGCAATTTCTATCCGGGCTTCCCCCCCCTGGAAATATGCATACAACGCCTGAAGTGTTTTAATCCGGTAATGTCTTCTGCCTAACATAAATGAGATATGAAAAAGAACATGATATATTTACGTATTTCGGGGTGCAAAGCTACGGAAATAAGAAATAAAATTTATTTTCATCCTTAAATAATTTTCCTTATAGAGCCCTGAAGAAGCCGTGTTTTATCCATATGACGATTTGTTTTATTAAACATGCATGAATCAAATAATATTTTTATTTTTGCGTTCACTGAATTGATCGATGTCGACGAATTTAATCTTAACAATACTGCAGGATGGAAGAAAATGAAAATAAGGATCGGGAACGGGAAGAAATTTTTTCACGCCCGGTTCGCGCGGGTAAGCGAACTTATTTTTTCGATGTGAAAGCTACTGTTGGCGAGGAATACTACATTACGATTACCGAAAGCAAAAGACGCTTCAACAATGAGCAGGGCAAGTTTTTTTATGAAAAACACAAGTTGTTTCTCTATAAAGAGGATTTCGACAAGTTTGCAAACGGCCTGAGTGATGTTATTGAATTCATCCGCACCGGCAAGGCACCCGACCGGCCTGAGTATGATGTGGAAACCCTGGTTGAAAATGAAACATCCGGGATCAAACTGTCACACAAAACAATTGAGTTCGAAGACCTGACCTCGGATTCCGACAAGATTTAACTCCCCGGAACTATCTTTAACCGGTAGGTTTTCCCTGCCGGAAGGCCTGTTTATATTCAAAACTTTTCAACATTCTTTCTGGTGTTGCTATTTATAGTAATTTTGTGCTCTTGTTTAAAACAATAAATGGGTAAAGTAATTGCAATTGCAAATCAAAAGGGCGGGGTGGGCAAAACCACCACTGCCATCAACCTGGCTGCGGGTCTTTCGGTGCTGGAATACAGGACATTGGTCATTGATGCCGACCCGCAGGCAAATGCAACATCCGGTGTGGGGTTTGATCCCCGCAACATCAAGACAAGCATCTATGAATGCATTATCGATGATGTTGAAGCCCGGAACATCATCCTGAATACATCCACCCCTTTCCTTGACCTGTTGCCTGCTCATATTGACCTGGTCGGCGCCGAGATTGAAATGATCAACCTGCCGAACCGTGAGAAGATGATGCGCAAGGTGATCGCCCAGATCAAGGATGATTATGATTTCATCATCATCGACTGCTCACCATCCCTCGGGTTGATTACCGTTAACTCGCTTACTGCTGCCGATTCGGTTATCATCCCTGTACAATGTGAATATTTCGCACTGGAAGGGCTGGGAAAATTGCTCAATACGATAAAAATCGTGCAGTCGAGGCTGAACCCCGGGCTTGATATCGAAGGGATCCTGCTGACGATGTACGACAACCGTCTCAGCCTTGCCAAACAGGTTGTGGAAGAGGTTAAAACGCATTTTCAGCAGATGGTCTTCAATACCATTATCAACAGGAATACAAAGCTGGGCGAGGCACCAAGTTTCGGTCTGACCATCATGATGCATGACATCAACAGTTCGGGAGCCATCAACTACCTGAACCTTGCCAGGGAAATTCTTCAGAAAAACGACCTTACAAGGTTGACAAACGCCGAAAAAGAGATCAATGTCTGATATTCACGGAAAAAGGAAAGCCCTGGGAAGAGGCCTGGGTGCACTGCTGGATCGTTCAGCAACTGATGAGCCTCAAAAAGAGATTTCGGGGGAATACATGACCGGCTATGTCACACAGATTCGTGTCGACCAGATAGAACCTAACCCGTTTCAGCCCAGGACCCATTTCAATGAACTGGAACTCAGCGAGCTCTCATCATCGATAAAGGAACATGGAATTATCCAGCCCCTGACGATCCGTAAAGTCGGATACGACAGGTACCAGCTTATCTCAGGTGAACGCCGGCTCAAGGCTTCCATCCAGGCCGGGCTTGTTGAAGTGCCCGCCTATGTAAGGCTGGCAAACGACGAGCAGATGCTTGAGATGGCCCTGGTTGAAAATATCCAGCGTGAAGACCTGAACCCCCTTGAAATTTCATTCAGTTTCAAGCGTCTGCTTGAGGAGTGCAAAATCAGGCAGGAAGATTTAAGCCAGAAGGTTGGCAAGGACAGGTCGACGATTTCAAACTACATCCGACTGCTGAAACTGCCAGGCGAGATACAGGTTGCCGTAAGGGATAACCTTATCAGCATGGGACATGCCCGGGCCATTCTCGGGTTGGAAGATGAAAAAGCACAGCTGGTGATCCTTCAAAAAATCCTTGAACGGAAATTATCGGTGCGCCAGGTCGAGGATATGGTGAGGAATGCAGGAAAGGTTAAAGTCACCCCTACCTCACCAGACGGCCCGCTCCTCCCTGCGAAATTCGAACAGGCCAGGGAATCCCTTCGCACAAAGCTCCAGTCGAAAGTCGACTGTAAGGTAAACAACAAGGGAGCCGGCTCAATCATCATTTCATTCAACTCAGACGAGGATTTCGACAGGATCATTGCCAAACTTGATTCATAAATGAAGAAATTCATTTCATCTGTTTTGCTTGCCATTGTTTTACTGTCACCCTGGGTACACACAATTGCCCAGTCAAATATCACCTACAGGAAAGCCGATACGACTTTTATAAAAGAGGATACCACCTTTGTCGAATTACCTGATTCAATACGCGAAAAGGAGCATTCACCAACAAAGGCAACCCTGATGTCGGCAGTTTTACCCGGACTGGGGCAGTTCTATAATAAAAAATACTGGAAAATACCAATCCTGTATGCCGGCTTCGGTGCACTGGGTTATTTTATCTACTTCAATTCGAAGGAGTATTCGGCTTATAAATCTGCCTATATCGAATCAACACAGGGGAATAAAACCGGCAAACACAGTGACCTGGTAAACCGCTATACCGCCGATGAGCTGCTATCTGCCCGTGATTTTTACCGCAGGGACCTTGAAATCAGCTACATTTTCACGGCTGTGTGGTATGCCCTGAATATACTTGACGCAACTGTCGACGCACATCTCTATAGTTTTAACATTACAGACAGGTTAACCATGAAGGTCGAACCTTCAGCCCCGCAACTGACAGGCTTTACATACAAGCCATCGGCTGGCATTAAATTGAGCCTCCATTTTTAACGAGCATTATCGTGCCTATGAAAATTGCATTACTGGGATATGGGAAAATGGGCCAGGAAATCGAAAAACTGGCCGTGAAAAGGGGTCATAAAATCGTACTGGTCCTCGATAGCCTTGACGATTGGGAAGATCATGGCGAAATGTTGCCCCAGGCAGATGTAGCCATCGATTTTTCGACTCCCATCAGCATTATTGAAAATATTTACCATTGTTTTGATGCCAATGTGCCAATGGTTGTTGGAACCACCGGCTGGCTTGATGACCTTGAGAAGGTCAGGCAAACCTGTACAGAGCGGGATCAGTGCCTGTTTTTCGCCCCCAATTACAGCATCGGGGTCAACCTTTTTTTTGAATTGAACAGGTACCTGGCCGGCCTGATGTCAAAATGGGAGGGATATGCCATCTCTATCGAGGAGACGCATCATATCCATAAACAGGATGCCCCCAGCGGCACAGCCATTGTTCTGGCCAACGACATTATCCGCTATTCGGAGCGCAAGGAAAAATGGGTGTCGGAGACGGAGGAAAACCCGGAGGAACTCGGCATCAAGTCGATCAGGGCTGAAAATGTTCCCGGGACCCACATCGTACGATATGAATCGGAGGAGGATTGTATTGAAATCATCCATACGGCAAAAAACAGGAGGGGATTTGCCATTGGTGCCCTGATGGCCGCCGAATGGATAGTCGGGAAAAAGGGATTTTATGATATGAAGAACCTCCTGGATTCCCAAATATTAAAGAGGGATGAATAAGAAAAGTCACATTGGTGCGTTAGCTATTAAACTATAATTTCAGGAAGATGAATCTTTACATGATTGTTACAGTATTATTTTTCATCCTCTCCATCGCCGGGCTTTGGGGAATATTTGAAAAAGCAGGTGAAAAAGGGTGGAAAGTCCTGGTTCCGTTTTATAACTGGTACCTCTGGCTCAGGATTGTAAGGAAGCCGTTGTGGTGGTACATTTTCCTGCTTGTCCCTTTCATTAACGTATTCGTCATCCTTCTGATGATCGTGGAGATCCTGAAGTGCTTTAAAAAGTATGGTCTCCTGGACCAGGCCCTGGGTGTACTCTTCCCATTCTTTTATCTCCCCTGGCTTGCTTTTTCTTCCAGTGAGACCTATACAGATCCGTCGAAGCAGCCGACTGTGGTCAAAACCCCTACACGTGAATGGGTTGATGCCATTATTTTTGCAGTGATCGCTGCAAGCATCATCCGGATCTTCCTGATCGAAGCCTACACGATTCCCACCTCCTCCATGGAAAAGACGCTGCTGGTCGGCGATTACCTCTTTGTAAGCAAGGTAAGCTACGGTCCAAAGGTGCCGAATACGCCGTTGTCATTCCCCTTCTTGCAACATAGACTCCCGCTTACGGAAAGTTCCAGATCATACCTGGAGTGGATCAAACTCCCCTATTACGGTTTCCCCGGGATGTCGGCAATTAAAAATATGGATGTGGTTGTTTTCAATTACCCCGACGGCGACACCCTGTCATCAAAACTGCAGAGTTCGATAAGCTACTACCAGCTTATCAGGCAACTGGGCCGGGACCAGGTATGGAACAACAAACAGGATTTCGGCGATATCATCGCCCGCCCGGTCGACAAGCGTGAGAATTTCATCAAGCGCTGCATCGGCATTGCCGGCGATACTATAAGGATCGTCGACCGCACGGTTTATATCAATGGCAAGCCCGAACAGAATCCGGGGAAACGGCAGTATACCTACATTCTGAAAACCAACAGCCCGATAAACCAAAAGAATTTCGAGAAACTTGACATCACCGAAAAAATAGCCACCGATAACAACGGCGCATATGAACTCACCCTTTCAGAGGATGCCATTGCCCATCTCAAACAATACAGCAACGTCCTTTCCATCGAACCTGTATGTGCACCAAAAAACAGCTGGGATCCCAACATCTTCCCGTTCGATTCCGCCTATCCGTGGAATGTCGATAACTTCGGCCCGGTATGGATTCCCAAACAGGGGGTTACGATTCCGATCAACATGAAGAACATCTGTTTCTACAAACGGATCATAGGGGTTTTCGAAGAGAACAACCTGCAGATCAGGGACGGGAAGATTTTTATCAACGGGAAGGAATCGACAAAGTACACCTTCAAAATGGACTACTACTGGATGATGGGCGATAACCGGCACAACTCGGCGGATTCACGTTACTGGGGATTCGTCCCGCAGGACCATGTTGTCGGGAAGGCTGTTTTTGTATGGCTTTCACTTGACCCCAACCGCTCGCTCTTTGATGGAAAAATCCGGTGGAGTAAGCTGCTAAGAATCGTAAAATAAGTAAATTTGTCACGGTCATAAAACAAAAACCATGAAAAAAACCCTGTTTGCCCTGAGTTTTGTCCTAGGCATCGTCCTGTTCAGCTCAAACACCCTCATGTCAGGAAAACCTTTTGAAGGTGTGATTACTTATAAAATCAGCTATCCCGAAAATAAAATTTCGGAGAGCCAGATGGCTATGTTTCCGAAGGTATTCACGGTTTCTGTGAAGGGAAACAACTCCCGCACCGATCTCCAGCTGAACGGCGGGAACCAGGTACAGATCCTCAACTATACCGAAAAAACCATCGTCACCCTTATCAACATGATGGGACAGAAATATGCCATCAAGCAAACCAGTGCCGAAATTGAAAAAGATATAGCCAAAGAACCAAAACCTGTTGTTGAACTTTCAGGCGAAACTAAGGTTATTGCCGGCTATACATGCAAAAAAGCTGTGATTACCGTTAATGATGATGGTGTGAAAAGCACCTATGAAGCCTATTTCACAGACGAACTTGGTTCGGCATTGTCAAATTTCGACAGCCCCATATATAAAAATATCGAAGGTGCATTGATGGAATTTTCAGTTAAAAGTCATGACATCAATATGAAATTCTCGGCTTCGTCGGTTGAGAAAAGGAGTCTCTCCCCAAAGGACTTTGAAATTCCTTCAGACTACACACTTACCACGCAGGAAGAGCTGAAAAGCAAATTCGGCGGCGGTAATGAATAACAACAATGGCCCGGCAAGTTAACCCGCAGAGAAGCAACACTTTTAAGGATGAGCCAAAGGAGGATATTCCTTTTGGGAATACTGTGCCGACAGCCAGGGAAAAAAGCGAAAAAAAGGGCAGAGCGAAAAAGGAAAAACCGGTAAAAGCGCCTAAGCCGCCAAAAGAGAAATACGTTCGTACTGAAAAAGAACAGGCAAAATTTGAACGGCGCTTCCGCATAGTCGGCCTTGCCTTCCTGCTCCTGTCTTTTTACATGCTCTTTTCTTTTACTTCGTACATCCTCACCTGGCAGTCCGATTTCAGCTTTACCGATACGGTTTTCAAACATTTCACCCTGGAGGGATTTTTTGAGAATAAAATTCCTGTCCAGAATTGGATGGGAAAGATCGGGGCTCTTACAGGTTATCTTTTCATTACCAAATGGTTCGGCATTGCCTCCTACTTTTTCGTGATTATCCTCTTCAACAGCGGGATGAAACATTTTTTCCACCTGCGGATTTTTCCCTTGTGGAAAACACTCGAATATTGCTTCTTCGGCATTATATGGCTGCCCGTACTGATGGGGCTGGTCATGCCGGGGAACGACCTGTACACGGGCGTTTACGGTTTCCAGGTGAACATCTGGCTCACCGAGTTCCTGGGTACTTCAGGGCTGGCTATGCTGCTCGGATTCACCTTCCTGAGTTTCATGATCCTCTCCTTCAACATTCCCTTCAGGTGGTTTAAACCCCGGAAACTAAAGGATATCCCCGTCGGCAATATTCCTTCCATTGAGGATACCGCTGCTCCGGAGGCCCCCGTTGATACGGAAATAACCGAAGTGTCGGGTTTCGCTGCAAATTTTATGAATGAAGCCGCAGAACCTGAGCCCAAGGAGGTCGAACTCGAACTCCCGTTTAAGCCGTCAGCCCCGGTACAAAAGCCATCCGGACCTGAACTGGTCATCGAATCGCCGGTTGAGGAAAAGGTGGCTGATGTTAAAATGGCTGAGGAAACTGTGCCGGAAGAAAAGATGGAGCATAAAACCATCGAAACAAGGTATGATCCCACCCTTGACCTTTCGTCGTACAAGTACCCTACACTCGACCTGCTCAATGATTACGGCGGTGATTCGGTGAATGTACGCAAGGAGGAGCTGGAGGCCAACAAGGATAAAATTGTCCAGACACTGTCGAATTACGACATTAAAATATCCAAGATCAAGGCGACCATCGGTCCGGCTGTTACTTTATATGAGATTGTACCTGAGGCGGGCGTAAGGATTTCAAGGATCAAGAACCTTGAAGATGACATTGCGCTAAGCCTGGCTGCCATGGGGATCCGCATCATCGCCCCGATCCCGGGAAAGGGGACCATCGGCATCGAAGTTCCCAACCAGAACCCCGAAATCGTCTCGATCAAGTCTCTCCTGGCCACCGATAAATTCAAAACTTCGAACTACGAACTGCCATTTGTTCTCGGCAAGACAATTTCAAACGAAACCTTCATCGCCGACCTGGCAAAAATGCCTCACCTGCTGATGGCGGGGGCGACCGGGCAGGGAAAATCGGTTGGATTGAACACAATCATAACCTCGCTGCTTTATAAAAAGCATCCGTCACAGGTCAAATTTGTGATGATCGATCCGAAAAAAGTGGAACTTACCCTTTATACAAAGATTGAACGCCATTTCCTTGCTAAATTACCCGACGCAGAAGAGGCTATCATCACCGATACCAAGAAGGTCATCCGTACCCTCAACTCGCTCAACATCGAGATGGACAGCCGCTATGACCTGCTCCGTGATGCCCAGGTAAGGAACATTAAAGAATATAATGAAAAGTTCCTGACCAGGAAACTGAACCCGAACGACGGACACATGTTCCTGCCCTATATCGTGATCGTGATCGACGAATTTGCCGATCTTATCATGACGGCAGGCCGTGAAATCGAAACACCCCTGGCCAGGCTGGCTCAGCTTGCAAGGGCTACCGGGATCCACCTGATCATCGCCACGCAGCGCCCTTCGGTAAATATCATTACAGGCACCATCAAGGCCAATTTCCCTGCACGTATTGCTTTCAGGGTTATCTCCAAGATCGATTCGCGTACAATCCTCGACTCATCGGGAGCCGACCAGCTCATCGGCCGCGGCGACATGCTGCTTTCGACAGGCAGCGACCTGATCAGGCTCCAGTGCGCATTTGTCGATACGCCGGAGATTGACAAGGTCACAGAATTTATCGGTTCGCAACGCGGCTACCGCGAGGCATTTGCCCTGCCTGAATTTTATGATGAATCAACCACGCCTTCAAAGGATTTTAACGACAGCGACCAGGATGAGTTCTTCGCTCAGGCCGCAAGACTCGTCGTTGAGTTCCAGCATGGCTCAACCTCGCTGATCCAGCGTAAGCTCAAGCTTGGATACAACCGGGCCGGCAGGATCATCGACCAGCTGGAGAGCGCCGGCATTGTCGGGCCATTCGAAGGCAGCAAGGCCAGGGAGGTGAGGTATAAGGACCTGGCCGCCCTTGAAGAACACCTCAGCCTCCTGGGAAAGTAAACCGATTTTTTTTTTTGAAATTTGAGAAAACACAGCAACTTACAACCTAATTGAACATTAAAGACATGACCATTACAATGAAGCTGAAAACATCTTTTTTTACCGCGTTCCTGATTTTAATTGCCGCAGCCGGGTTTTCCCAGGCAAAGGACCCCAAAGCCGTTGCACTCCTTGATGAGGTGAGCGCAAAGGCCAAGGCATACAAATCGATCAAGGTCGATTTTTCCTATACCATGGTTAACCAGAAAGCCAAAATCAATGAAGAGAAAAGCGGTAACCTGCTCGTGTCGGGCGACCGGTATAAAATGACTGCTGCAGGCCAGACCGTGATCTGCAACGGGAAAACCATCTGGACCTATATTGCTGCATCAAATGAAGTACAGGTGAATGCACTTGAAAACAAAGATGAGGCGCTGACCCCGTCCAAGTTGCTGACCTCCTACAATTCGAATTTCAAATCGAAACTGATTAAAAGCAGTGATGTCACTGTTGAATCGGTCGAGCTGATTCCGACAACCGCTAAAAATTTCACTAAAGCCATCCTGGGAATTGATAAGGCTAAAAAACAGGTTAAGAGTTTTACTCTTTTTGATAAAAGCGGGAATACGTTTACCTATAAAATTAAAAACTACATTACCGACACACCTGTCTCAGAAGCCGATTTTACCTTTGACGCAAGGAAGTTCCCCGGGGTCGAAGTCATTGATATGAGGTAACTATGCAACCCTGGCAGACAACCGATCAGCCAAAGCTCCGGCAGATCTCCGCCGCGATAAGGAAATCCGTTGTCGCAAGCCTTGCGGAAGCCCGGTCGGGCCATCTTGGCGGGTCGCTCGGGTTGGCCGATATCTTTACAGCACTCTACTTTTCAGTATTAAACCACGATCCCGGCCGACCGAGATGGCCAGACCGCGACCGTGTTGTTCTCAGCATCGGCCATGTGGCCCCGGTTCTTTACGCCACCCTGGCACATGCCGGCTATTTCCCCATTGATGAACTTAACACCCTGCGGAAATTCGGAAGCAGGCTGCAGGGGCATCCTGGCAGGGATCACGGCCTGCCCGGGATTGAATTATCGGCCGGATCACTGGGACAGGGCCTGTCGGTTGCAGCAGGAATGGCGATTGCAGCTAAATCAGACGGTAAAAAACACCGTATTTACTCAATCCACGGGGACGGGGAACTCCAGGAAGGTTCCGTTTGGGAGGCAGCAATGGCCGCAGCTCACCACAATCTCGACAATCTCACCGCCATTGTTGACCGCAACGGGTTGCAGATTGACGGTCGTACCGAAGATGTCATGAAACTCGAACCCCTGGGCGACAAATGGCGAAGCTTTGGATGGCATGTCATCGGTTGCAACGGCAACGATATCGGCGAGGTACTGGGAGCCCTGCACCAGGCATCGGGTCATACAGGCAAGCCATCGGTCATTATTGCCCGGACAATTATGGGCAAAGGGATCGCGAGTATTGAAAACGATTACCGCTGGCACGGGAAGGTGCCCGCTGCTGAACAGGCTGAGGAATTTATCAGGGAGATTGAAAGGAATGAGCAATGAGCAATGAGTAATGAACAATAAGTTTTATGACACCCAGGCAATACTCCAACAAAGGGGATAAACCAACAAAAACGGGATTCGGGGAGGGGCTGCTTGAAGCAGGACTCCGGAATCCGGATGTTTTCTGTTTAGGGGCCGACATTACCGCCTCCGTTGGCTGCAACCTTTTTGCAGAGGCCCTCCCCCATCGGTTCATATCACTGGGCATCGCCGAACAGAACTGCATCGGTGTTGCCACCGGGATGGCTCTGGAAGGGAAGATACCGGTTTTTTCAACTTACGGAGTATTCGCAGCCCTGAGGGCAGCCGACCAGATCAGGGTGTCGGTATGTTACAACAATGTGCATGTGGTCATCGGGGGGGCCCATGCCGGTGTATCGGTAGGCCCCGACGGAGCTACGCACCAGGCGCTGGAGGATATTGGCATCATGCGGGCAATGCCCAACATGACGGTGCTTTCACCCTGCGATGCCACACAAACCAGGCTTGCCGCCATATCTGCAATCGAACAGTGCAAAGGACCGGTGTACATCCGTTTCGGCCGTGAAGCCATGCCCGATTTCACCTCTGCCGGCGACGGCTTTGAAATCGGCAGGTCGCAGCTGTTAAAGCCCGGAGACGACCTGGCCATAATCGCTACCGGCCACATGGTATGGGAAGCGCTTCAGGCTGCGGAGATCCTTGCTGCAGAAGGGATCATGGCCCGGGTCATCAACATGCATACCATCAAACCCCTAGATAAGGAGGCCATCATCAGGGCTGCACGTGAAACCGGGGCTATTGTAACGGCTGAGGAACACCAGGTGAACACAGGTCTTGGAAGCGCAGTTGCCGAGGTTGTCGTGCAATACCATCCCGTTCGCATGGCCTTCGTGGGAATGGCCGACCGCTTTGGCGAATCGGGAGAACCCCGCCGGCTGATGGAGCGTTTCGGAATGACGGCAGGGGCGATTGTGGAGGCGGGAAGGAAGTTGCGAGGTAGCGAGGTAGCGAGGTAGCGAAATAGAGAAATGATGAAATGGCGAATTGGTGAAATGGTGAATTGGCAAAATATAGGTTTAGCCGTTTGGTTGGCGGTAAATGTCTTCGGGATAGGTAATCCGGTGTAGTGTAAGGCCTTTGGCAGGAACAGAATCACCGGCGTCGGAACGGTTATGGTTTTCAATGATCTGCTTCAGCGTTGCCAGTGAAATTTTACCCACTCCCAGTTGCAGTAGCGTTCCAACAATGGCACGGACCATATTTCTGAGGAAACGGTCAGCTGTTATGGTGAATACCAGCTCCTCCTCCTCCATCTGCCAGTTTGCCCGGGTGATTTTGCAGATATTGGTCTTCGTATCCGTGTCAACCTTTGAAAATGATGTAAAATCATCATACGACATGATCAGGGCCGCTCCCTCATTCATCAGGCTGTGATCAATCTTCCCGTGCACGAACCACGTGTAGTTCCTTCGGAACGGATTTTTTGTCCGGGCAATGCAATAGCGGTAAGTGCGGGCAGTTGCACTGAACCTGGCATGTGCATGCTGGTCTGCATGAAAGATATCTTTAATGGCAATTTCCCCGCCAAGGTACCGGTTCAGCCTGAATACCAGCTTTTCACATTCTGCAGCAGGCAGGTCATCAGCCAGGTCGGTATGTGCAAAATATTCATCGGCATGGACCCCGGCATCGGTGCGGCCGGCGCCTGTGAGCTGAACCGTGGTGCGCATCAGCATCGACATCGCCTCTTCAAGGGTTTGCTGGATGGTAACAGCATTGGGTTGCCGCTGCCATCCATGGAACGGGGTGCCATCATATGAAAGTTTTATAAAATAGCGTGACATCAGTTCGTTACGTTATTTGATTAAGGGTCGAACGGATATTTGCAGCTGCCCCGGATTCAATTATCCTGAGTGTGTGGTAACACCTGGCAAATTGAAGAATTTCTCTGCAAAGTACAAAGATAAATTTGTTATCGGCACAATGGTTTTGTAGATTTGTGAAAGAATCGTCAAAAATGAAACAAATCCCGCCTCATTCCTGCAAAGAATGCGGGAAAACATACGAGACCATATTTTCCCATCTTGGTGAAGATGATTTCAATTTATTCTCCGAGAGTAAAGTGGTCAGGCAGTATAAAAACAGGGAGATCGTCTTTAACGAAGGTGGAAAAGCACAGGGAGTATATTGCATCAGGGAGGGCAAAGTTAAAATCTATAAAAACGGGGTCGACGGAATAGAACATATCACCAGGATTGCCTTGCAGGGCGAACTGATGGGAATTAAGGCCATCCTTTCGGGACATCCCTACTCTGTTTCCGCCGCAACCATCGAAGACACCGTTATCTGCATCATCCCGAAAAACGTTTTTTTCCAGCTTACCCTGAGGTCCCCGCAGTTTAACCAGGCAATTATAGTCTTTTTAAGCAACCTCCTTGAAAATGCGGAAGCCAGGATGCTTTCGCTTGCCCACAAACATGTCAGGCAACGCCTGGCAGAGTCTCTGCTGTTCCTTCTCCAGAGTTTCAACCCGGTTACCTTCCCCAACTCAAAACTGTACCTGAATATTACGCGTCATGACCTTGCCAACCTGATAGGATCCTCCTCCGAAACCCTGATCAGGATTCTGGGTGAAATGAAAGATGAAGGCATTATCGGCATCAAGGGAAGAAAAATATTCATCCTGGATCACCAGAAACTGGATAAAATCGCCTCCTTCATACATTAACCATCCTGAACATTTTCCCATTTTATCAAAAACTGATATATATCATTTTTTTGCTACTTTTTTTTTAGTTTATTTGTTAATACATTCACAATAACTGCGTGGCGCTCTTAGAAATATCCTGACTGTTAACCAGTTCATCGTCATTATTTTCGAATTGAACAGTATTAATGAACCGTCCTTTAAAATTGGAGCAATGGAACAGGAAAAATCGACCGGGATCTTTTTTTATGACCAGGTAAGACTGGTCAACGAGTGCATTGACTATGCCGGTTTGGCTGACTTCGTTCAATCTTTTCCTTCAGTTGTTAAAGTCTGGCATAAATCCGACATCCCATGGAATGAAAAAGCAATTGCCGATCTCATTCATTCCTGGAATCTCCGTCGCATTATCCTCGCAGGATCGCTTCCGGGAACCATCAAAACGCTCTTTTCCAAAGCGATGGCCATTACCGGCAGGGACCCCGGCGAGGTACTCCTGGCAAGTTTCAATGAATACGGGATTTGCACGACGCATGACCTGGAGCGCGCAAAAGCAGTACTGGCCTGTGTCATCGCCAATGTCCCCTACGAGATTGCCGCCATTCCCGGCGATGCTCCTGTAAACCCGGCAACCCTTGTCATTGGCGGCGGTATTGCCGGAATCCAGGCCGCACTTGAAATCGCAAACGGCAATATACCGGTCTATCTTGTCGAAAAAACCGGCACGATTGGCGGAAAGATGGCAACCTTCGACAAAACCTTCCCTACCCTTGATTGTGCAGCCTGCATCTTAACCCCGAAAATGGTTGAGGTCAACCAGAATCCAAATATCCGGCTGATGTCCTACTGCGAAGTCACCGACGTAACCGGGGAGGCCGGCAACTACACGGTAAAAATTCTCCGGAAGGCAAGGAAGGTCAATGTTACCACTTGCATTGGCTGCGGGACCTGCGCCGAGAAGTGCCCTGCCCAGGCCCCGAGTGAATTTGATTCGGGGACAACCATGCGCAAAGCCATTTACATCCCCTTTCCCCAGGCTGTTCCTAACAAATACATGATCGACGCGGGGTCATGCATTTATGTCAAAAACGGGAAATGCCGTGCCTGCGTCAAGGCATGCCCGGTTCCCGACTGCATCAACCTCGACGAACAGGACCAGGAGGTGTCCATCACTGTTGGTAATATTATCGTGGCTACCGGTTTCAAACCCTTTGATGCAACGCGTATGGTGCAATTCGGCTATGGAAGGTTTCCAAATGTGCTGACCTCGCTGGAGTTTGAGCGGCTGCTCAACGCTTCAGGTCCTACCGGGGGGAATATCCACGGACGCACCCGGGATAAAAAAGGGAACTGGGTCTTCACAACCGAATCACCAAAGCCGGAAAAACTGGCCATCATCCATTGCGTGGGCAGCAGGGACAAAAACTATAACAAATACTGCTCACGCGTCTGCTGCATGTATTCCCTCAAGTTCGGGCACCTGGTCCTTGAAAAACTGCCGGATGCCGAGGTTTATGAATATTTTATCGACATGCGCTCATTCGGCAAAGGCTATGAAGAGTTTTACGAACGCATCCGGGAGGAGGGTGTGTTCATCATCCGGGGCAAAACTGCCAGTGTAGAAGAAAAACAGGGTAAACTATTCCTGCGCGGCGAAGATATCCTGAAAGGCGAATTGGTTGAAAACACGGTTGACATGGTGATTCTTTCGGTTGGACTCGAACCGGGCGAAGATACTGCTAACCTTAGCCGCATGCTGAAAATACCCACCAGTGAAGGCGGGTGGTTCGAGGAGGCGGGATATGACCTGGAGCCGACCGGGACTTTCCGCGGCGGTATCATGATTGCCGGCACCTGCCAGGGACCCAAGGATATCCCCGATTCGGTAGCCCAGGGTTCATCGGCAGCCGCAAGGGTCATTCAAAGTAACCTCAGGGGGAAAATCGGGAAGGACATCACGGGTATCCCGCTTGAACAGGTCGAAAAACGAATCAACGAAATATTGACAATGCAACCACAAGGAGGCAAGCCATGAGCGTACGTGTTCAACCCGAACTTCGGAACCAGTTAATCCAGTTTGGTATTGGAGATTGGAATGCATGCTACCACTGCGGAACCTGCACCGCTATCTGCCCGCTTTCGGAGGAGGGATTCCTCTTCCCGAGAAAAAAAATAAGGCTCATGCAGATGGGACTGAAAAACGAACTTGAAAGCAGCGTTGAACCCTGGCTCTGCTATTACTGCGGCGAATGCACCGAAACATGCCCGCGGGATGCCAATCCGGGGGAACTTATGATGTCGCTGCGGAGGTATCTTACCTCCAAATACGACTGGACAGGGCTCTCCAAAAAGTTCTACACCTCCGAAATCTGGGAACTTGCATTCATTCTCCTTTTTGCAGCACTTGTAATCATGGCTTTCCTGCTGGTGCTTCCCGCTGCAGGGTACCATTTTACAAAAGTACTTACACCGGAAGGCGGGGTCAGGGTGAATGCCTTCGCCCCCATCCACATTGTTGAAACCTTCGACTGGACCATGGCATTTATTGTGGCCTCGCTGCTGATTTCAAACATCATCAGGATGTATTACAAGATAATCTGGAAAAGCGGGAAAATGAAAGTTTCGCTGTGGGTCCACATCCGCGAATTCTGGCTCCTGCTGTTCAACTTTGCCTTTCAGCCCAAGTTTTCAAAATGCGATGACAAGCAGTACTGGCTTTCTCACTGGTTCCTGATGTCGGGCTATACAATCATGTTCATTGTCATCGTGGTTTACCTTCCCTGGTTCCAGACCGAAAAAATTCTGCCTGTCTGGAACCCGCAAAGACTTTTGGGATACTATGCCACCTTCGGGCTGCTTTTTGGCCTGCTGGTCGCCATAGTTGGCCGTTTGCGACGGAAGGATATCAAATTTCAATTCTCTCATATCAGCGACTGGCTCTTCCTTGCCATGCTCACCCTGACCGCGGTCACCGGGATACTGATCCACATTTTCAGGATCTCCGGAATGCCACTGGCAACCTACGTTTCGTACATCGCCCATATGGCAGTACTTGTCCCGATGATCCTCATCGAGGTCCCGTTTTCCAAGTGGCCGCACCTCGCCTACCGCCCTTTCGCTGTATCTTTTCAGCAGCTGAATAAAAACAGTTTGCCAAGGAATGGTAAAATGGCTGAAAAAATCTGAAATTATGGA